>CAZSDE010000445.1:1963-3614 GCA_964605435.1 uncultured Akkermansia sp. | reverse complement strand
CCGCATGGTCCACCCCCGTTGCCTCAACGGAATCGCTGAACACTCAATTCCGCCGTACCGTGCCGCCCGACCGCGAAGCGGATCCCTCCACTGGCTTCCGCATCGTTGTCGCTCCGGTCCCCGGCACCATTCCCATCCCCACCCCGGAATCCATGCCCACAGATTCCAGCGCGCCAGACGAGGAAACCGATGACAGTCCGGCTCTGGATGACACAGATCCGCCCAACCCGCGCAACGGTCCCTCAGGGCCCTGAAGCCGTGGCCGGAAAACTCAGCTGGCCTGCGGAATGCTCAGCCAGAAAGTCGTCGCCCCGGCCTGACTCTGCACTCCGATGGTTGCATTCATCTGCCCGAGCAGCATGGCAGCAATCGTCAGGCCAAGCCCGAAATGATGATTGTCCCGTGTGCCTTTGAACGGTGAAAAAATCGTCCCCAGCTGCGCCGCGGGAATTTCCGGTCCGGTATTGCGCACGAAGACATCGACGCAGCCCTTCCGGCTTTCCAGAACTTGCCCCGGTGCCAGTACATCCACCGCCACCATCCCCGGCCGATTGTCCGCACGGACCGCCTCCACCCCATTCCGGATCAATTCCACCAGCACTTCGCGCAGCCGTCCCACATCGGCCAGGACCGGCGGAACATCGCTCCCCACCTTCATCCGCACCGGCACCCCATGCGGAGAACCGATCGACTGCAGAGAGGATTCCATGAGCGGCAGCGATTCCTGCAGCCGCACCGGCTGCGGATGCAGCCGCACACAGCCAGCCGCCGCCAGCATCCGATCCCACATCCCAGCAGACATCTGCGTCGCTTCCCGGATCCGGTCGAGATTCGCCTGCGCTGTCTCATCCAGTCCCTCCGTCATCCGCACCAGCCCGGCAAACCCCTGGATCACCCCCAGCATGTTGTTCTGCTTGTGAATCAGCCCACGCAGCAGCTCGGCCACAAATTCTCCCGCCGGTGTCCCGTCCAGCCGCGGAGGTTCCGCTATGAGATAGCCACCAGTGGGATCGAGAGAAGTCTGCATGATCGTTAGAAATTATTCTAAATTATAATATTTACGGTTTTAATCACTTTTGCAATGCCGATTCAGTTGGCTGCGGGGACTTGGTGGGGATGGCAGTGATGGCCTTTTCCCATCGGGTGATGCGCCATGCGAAGAGGTGATTTTCTTTTTTTCCGAGGTCGTACCAATGGAGGGCGACGGGGCCGCGGCCGCCGTGGCGTTGGATGAGGCGGTCGAGGTTTGCGCTGGAGGTGTGGGTGGCTGGGATACCGGACTGGTGGGAAGCAGGTTCGGAGGAGAGGAGGGTGGTGGTGGTGAAGTCGTAGATCCAGACGGTGCTGCTGGCGGGATTTCTGGGGGTGCGCTGGGTGCCGATGAGGAGGCAGCCGTCGTGGGTCCAGTGGAGTGGGCCGGAGTTATCGGAGGCGGAGGCGGTGACGACGTGGAGGAAGCAGATCGGTGGGGCGAGGTTGCCCTTTGGTTCATGGAAGAACCATGCTTCGCGCTGTCTGGTGCCGGATCGCTGGTAGATGGAGAAGCGGTGGGCGGCGGGGCCTTGGAAGTTGCGGATGGAGGGCTGGCGGAAGACATTGATGATTTCCATGGCGACGAGGAAACCGGTGGCGGCGAACAGGACGATGAAGA
>CAZSDE010000445.1:0-1953 GCA_964605435.1 uncultured Akkermansia sp. | reverse complement strand
GCCACGCGCCGGAAGAGGTTTCGCTCTGGAGTCGTTGCGCCATGGATTTCCCTGTTACCGTGGGGGCTGGACGGCTTGCGGCTGGGGGTTGGCCGCGCCCAGCGAGTCGAGCACCTGGAGAACCGAGCGTGCGGGGATGCAGAAGCGTACGACCATCTGGACGTCGTCGTCCGGGTCTTCTCCTTTGCGTCCGTAGTAGGTGGTCATGGTGCTGCAGACCATGCCGATGACAGCTCCGTGTCCGTTGAGGACGGGGCCACCGCTGGAGCCTCTGGCGAAATCTGCGGAGACGCAGAGGTAGCGCACGGGTGGCGATTCCGGTTTTTCGCGCAGCAGAGTGTAGCGGGTGATCGTTCCCTGGGTGAAGGTGTAGAATTGCTGGTCCGGGTGACTGATGACGGCGATGGGGTTGCCGACGGGTTCGTCCGGGGAAAGCGCGAGGGCGGGGAGGCCTTTGGCTGGAATGCGGAAGATGGCGACGTCGCGCAGTTCATCGCGCGCCAGCAGGGAGACGACGGGATGAAAGTCCCCGCGCCGCGTCATCACGCCGAAAACTTCCGAGGCGCGGGCCGATTCGAAAACATGGGCATTGGTCACGGCGATGCCGCTGGGATCGATGACCCATGCCGTGGCTGGTTCTCCGCATTCCCATGCGCCCGCTTCATTTTTCCATGCCGACGAGATGGCGAGGACGGCATCGGCACAACGGCGGTACAATTGTCCCGCGGGGGCTGCCTGCGTCGAGGGTGCGGGTGGCTTCCATGCGGCATCGAGGCGACCCGATGGTTCCTTGAGTTTGGTCCACGGCGGAGCCGAGGCGTCATCGCCGGCCTTGCACAGGGATTTCTCGAACGACTTCATGAAGCCTTCGTCGTCGATGAATTCGACCGGTGGCGGCGCTTCCGCTCCGGAATGCATCCGCATTGTCAGCATCATCATCATGAAAACCCAGCGCATGGGCGACCATGACTGTGCTCCCCTGCGTCAGCAAGCCGCGGGCAGGCAAAAATGCGGACCGCAGAGGTGTTCGCGGAGGTCGTCCACCCGGTGTCCCGGCAATAACCGGGAACGGGACATCAAGCTCGGCTCAGAACGTCTGAATGACGAGGCCTGAGCGGAGTTTTGGTTCGAACCATGTGCTTTTGGGCGGCATGATCTGTCCGGCGTCGGCGATGTCCATGAGTTGGTCGACGGTGACCGGGAACATGGAGAAGGCGAGGGCGGCGTCACCGCGCTGGACACGGCGTTCCAGTTCTTCCGGGCCGCGGATGCCACCGGAGAATTCGATGCGTTCGTCCGTGCGGGGGTCGCCGATGCCGAGAAGGGGACCGAGGACACGGTCCTGCCGCACGCTGACATCGAGTCGGCCCACCGGGTCGTCGATGTCCGAGGCGTCCCATGCGACTGCGTACCATCGTCCGGCAAGGAAGAGGCGGGCTTCCGAGGGACGGGAGGGAACCTTGTCGCGGGCGGGAGTCACGCTGAAACCGGAGCCGCCGAGTCGCTCGAGGAATTCCTCCGGTGATTGACCATGGAGGTCGCGCACAAGGCGGTTGTACGGGAGAATGCTGAGCTGGTTGGCCGGGAAGAGGACGCCGAGGAACCAGTTGTAGTCTTCCGAGCCGTTGTGGTCGGGATTGGCGGCGCGGCGCTGCGTGCCCACGCGCCATGCCGAGGCGCTGCGGTGGTGGCCATCGGCGACATAGGCCAGCGGGACCGCCGAAAATTCCGCGACGAGCGCATCGGTTGCCGTGATCTTCCAGATCCGGTGGGCAATTCCGTCGGGTGCGGTGAAATCAAACAGCGGAGCGGTGGCCAGCGTGGCCGCGACGAGCGCATCGATTGATGGCTTCTGGCGGTAGGTCAGGAAAATCGGCCCGGTGTGGGCGGAAAGGGTATCGACGAGCCGGGTGCGGTCGTCTTCCTTCACCTTGCGGGTTTTCTCGTGCTTCC
>CAZSDE010000444.1:0-3616 GCA_964605435.1 uncultured Akkermansia sp. | reverse complement strand
CGCCGCTGTGGCGGCGGGCGGCGACGTCATTGTCGCCCTCTGCGATGTGAACGAAAACAATCTCAAGGCCGCCGCCGGACGCCACCCGGAAGCCAAAACGTTCATCGATTTCCGCCAGCTCTACGCGGAACTGAAGGACTACGACGCTGTGGTCGTGAGCACGGCGGAACACACCCACGCGCTGGCCACCCTGCCCGCCCTCCGCGCCGGAAAGCACGTCTACTGCGAAAAACCGCTCACCCACAACGTGCGCGAAGCCCGCCTGATCCGCGAGGCGGCCCGCAAGGCCAAAGTCGCCACCCAGATGGGCACACAGATCCACGCCGGCGGCAACTACCGCCGCGTCGTCGAACTCGTCCAGTCAGGAACCATCGGCGATGTCACCGAAGCCCACGTCTGGGTCTCGCGCGCATGGGGCCTGCAGTCGCCGGAAGACGCCGAACGCAACGGCGACATCGTCCGCGTCCAGAACCGCCCCACCGAAGCCGAAACCCCACCCGACTTCTTCCACTGGGACCTCTTCCTCGGTCCAGCCCCCAGCCGTCCCTGCCACAGTGTCTACTTCCCAGGCCCCAAATGGTATCGCTGGTGGGACTTCGGCAACGGCACCATGAGCGACCTCGGATCGCACTGGAACGACCTCCCATTCTGGGCTCTCAAGCTCGACGCCCCGCTCACCATCGAGGCCGCCGGCCCGCCGCCGCACCCGGAACTGGCCCCCGCTTCCATGTCGGCCACCTACGAATACGGAGCCCGTGGATCCATGCCGCCACTCCGACTCACATGGTACCAGGGTTCCATGAAACCAAAGATCTGGCAGGAAAAGGGCATTCCCCAGTGGGGCGATGGCTGCCTCTTCATCGGTTCCAAAGGCATGCTGCTCTCGGACTACGGCCGCCACATCCTCCTCCCGGAGGACCGCTTCCGCGACTTCACCCGGCCGCCCCAGACCATCCCCGACAGCATCGGTCACCACGCCGAATGGCTCAAGGCCTGCCACACCGGCTCCCCCACCACCTGCCATTTCGAATACTCCGGTGCCCTCACGGAGGCCAATCACCTCGGCAATGTCGCCTACCGGCTCGGCAAAAAGCTCACGTGGGACAGTGCCAATCTCAAGGTGACCAATGTGCCGGAAGCGGAAGCCCTCCTCAGCCGCACCTACCGCGAAGGCTGGGCCATCTGACCCGCCTTGCAGGGTCAGCCCGGCTGCCGCAACGCTACCGCATGCTCTCCGATCTCAAGCAGCAAGTCCTCGAGGCCAATCTCCGGCTGCCAGCCTCAGGCCTCGTCACCCTCACATGGGGCAATGTCAGCGGTCTCGACCGCGGCCGCGGCCTCATGGTCATCAAACCCAGCGGCGTCCCGTACAGCCACCTGCGCGACGACGACCTCGTGGTCCTCGAACTGGCATCGGGCCGCACCGTGGAAGGCAAACTCAAGCCTTCCTCGGACGCTCCCACCCACCTCGAAATCTACCGCGCTTTCCCTTCCGCCGGCGGAGTCTGCCATACCCACAGCCCAGCCGCCACCGCATGGTCGCAGGCCGGACGGCCGCTGCCCTGCTTCGGCACAACCCATGCGGACCACTTCCATGGCGACGTCCCGGTCTGCCGCATGCTCACCCCAGAGGAAACCGCCGACGCCTACGAACTCCTCACAGGCCGCGCCATCGCGGAAACCTTCGCCGCCCTCGGCATTGATCCCGCCGCAGTGCCCGCCATCCTCCAGCACGGGCACGCCCCGTTCACATGGGGACCCGACGCCCTCAGCGCCCTCGACAACAGCATCGCCCTCGAAATGTGCGCCCGCATGGCCCTCGATACCCTCCAGCTCAGACCGGACGCCCAACCGCTCCCGCGCTTCCTCCTCGACAAGCACTTCCTTCGCAAACACGGACCGTCGGCCTACTACGGCCAGCACTGAATCAATCGACGCCTCAGAACCCGCCGCCCAGCGCCAGACAGAGATCAATCCGCGTCTGCAGCCGCTGATTCTCGGCCCGGATCAGACCACTCTGCGAATCAAAGGCCCGCCGCTGCGATTCCAGCACATTGAGAATCCCCGTGAGCCCGCGTTCGTACTGCGAAACCGCAAGCTTCTCGGCTTCGCGCGATTCCTCCGCAAAGCGCCGCAGTGCCGCGATCTGCCCGGCCAGATAAACCTCGGCGGCCAGCGCGGTCTCGACTTCCCGGAACGCCGTGAGAGCCACCGACGCATACCGCTGCGCCAGTTCCTCGGCCTGCGCCTGCGCCAGTTTCACATCGGAACGCAAGGCCCCACCCTGAAAAATCGGCTGCGTCAGACTGATCACCAGACTGCGCACAAGTTTCTTCTCGTCGAGCAATTCCATCAGTTCCTCGGAAATCGTGCGCGCATCCCCCGTGATCCGGAACGATGGCAGCAGGGCTTTGCGCGCCGCTTTCGCCGACTGCAGGGCGGCCGCGGTACGACGCTCGGCTGCCGCAATGTCAGGCCGCCGCAGCAGAAGACCGGACGGCATCCCCACCGGAATGTCCCGCCGCAGCGACGGCAGCTTCCCGCTCGTCTCGAACACACCCGCCGGATACCGACCCATCAGGCCCTCCAGCACGCGCCGCGCTTCGTCCCGGCCCCGCTTCCGGTTCTCAAGATTGGCCTCAGCCGATGCCAGACTGCTGCGCGCAAACCGTACATCCAGCGCCGTCACCCCCGGCACGCCCTTGTCGAAATTGCTGTCCACCGTCGCCAGATTCTTCCGGAAACTCGCCACGGTCTCGCTCGCCAGCCGCGCCTGCCACTCGGCCTCGAGCAGATTGCACCAAGCCCGCGCCGTATTGGCCGCCAGCGAGAGCCGCGCCGCCTCATAGTCCGCCGCCGCCGCCTGCGCATTGGCCCGACCGGCATTCGCATTGTTCCGCACGCGGCCCCAGACATCGACTTCCCACGAAACATCAAGATTCAAGGCATACACGTCCTGCCGCTGACGGATGATTTCCCCAGGACCAGCAATGACCTGACGCCAGTCTTCGTTGGTCCGCAGACTCATCCCGGCACTCGGAAACCGCTGCGCCCCGCTCCGGATCGCCCGCGCTTCGGACTGCACCATGCGCGCCGCCGCCGCCCGCAGATCGGGATTCCCCTCGACCGCTTCCGTGACCGCCGACCGCAGGGTCGCATCGTCGAACTGCGCCAGCCACGCGGTCGGTTCAGCCACTATCCTTTCATTTCCCGCAGCCGCCCACGCAGCTCCGGGCTTCGCTTTTTCCTGAAGAGGCAATCCCGCCACAGGCGCCTGCGCCCGGCATCCCGCCAGCACAGCCACCGCCACCAGAACAAAGATTCGCATCATCATCGTCATCATCGGCAATCATCTCACAGCCACCTCAGCGCAAACTGCCAAGCCATGCCATGAGATCCCGGAATTCCTGCACGGTCAGCCCAAGTTCAAGCCCTTCCGGCATCAGAGATGCGGAACTTTCTTCCTGCCCAGCCACGTCAGCCACCTCCACGGAGGTCACCTGCCCGCCAGGACCAATCAGATCCAGACGCCCAGCCACTCCCGGCTGACGCAGCAGCCCACTGACAACACTGCCGTCTTTTTTCCGCACGCTCCGCACCGCATACAGCGGCCCCA
>CAZSDE010000443.1:2132-3647 GCA_964605435.1 uncultured Akkermansia sp. | reverse complement strand
AGCAGCCCCCGGGCCTTGAGGTCCTTGAGCAGACCTGCAATCGGCTGGTCGGTCTGCTGGCAGAGACCACGGTGGTTTTCCTCCATGCGGCTGTGCGCATCCCACTTGCTGCCGGCTCCGCTGTACAGCTGGATGAATCTGACACCGCGTTCCGCAAGACGGCGGGCCATCAGACACATGCGCCCGAAGGTGGCCGTTTCCTTCTGGTCGAGTCCGTAGAGCTTCCGCGTCGCCGGAGATTCGGAATTCAGATCGATGCTCTCGGGGGCAGCTGCCTGCATGCGTCCGGCCAGTTCGAAGCTGCGGATGCGGGCTTCCAGTTCCGAATTCTCCGGGTGCTGGCCGGCGTAGCGGGCATTGATGCGCTGCAGGTAGCGAAGCATGTGATCCTGACGTTCCGCGGACAGGGCGGCAGACCTCGGCAGATTAGGAATAGGCTCGGCTCCCGGTGTGATGCGGATGCCCTGCCATGTGGCCGGCATGAATCCCGCACTCCAGTTCCGCGGACCATTGATCACCGGAGTGGGATTGTCCTGCATGACCACGAACGACGGCAGATCCTCGTTCTCCGTCCCCAGCGCGTAGCTCACCCACGAACCAAGCGACGGGCGCCCGCCCAGCACACTGCCCGTATTCATCTGGCAGACCCCCGACGAATGATTCACACCATCCGCCCGGCACGATCGGATCACCGCAATGTCATCGGCACATGAAGCAATGTGCGGAAGCCAGTCGCTCACCCATAGCCCGGATTGGCCATGCTGCTGCCACGACCGCCGGCAGCCCAGCAGCGGGGAATTAAACTCGCCCATCGCCGTAATCACCCGGCGGAAACTGTCCGGTATCTTCTGACCCGCCAGCCTGTTCAGCTCAGGCTTGGGATCAAAGAGATCAATGTGACTTGGCCCGCCCTCCATGAACAGAAAGATGACCGAACGCGCCTTCGCCGCCGCGTGCGGAGGCAACGCAGCAGCCTCAGCGGATCCCCGCAGCAGCCACGACAACGCCAGCGACCCAAAACCACCTCCGGCCCGCTGCAGGAAATCGCGCCGGGACTGTGTGAAAACCAAATTGCGGCAGGGCATGCTTGTACTCTGTGCATGGAAACCCGAAAAGCGAGGGCGGGATGCGGCCCGGCAACACGCAATCGTGGACGCGGCCAGCCAGTCGATGCGTGCTCCATTCCCGCCGGATGCCGCCCGGAAGCGGACGCCCTGCGGAAAACCCGAGCCCTCCTGTGCGCTGCCCGCGCCGCTGGAATCCGGAAAAAAGAACTTCCCAAATCCTGCGTTTTCGTCTTTTATTTGGAAGTCCTGAAAAGTTTTCCGATAAACCTCTGCCCATTCCGAGCCATGAACCGTGCTTATCTCCTTCCGGTCCTCGCTATGCTCAGTCTCCCATCGGCCCTGTCAGCGCAGAGCACCACCCCAGTGATCGGATACTATAAATTCGATGTCCCCCCCGGAACCTCGGCATGGACCTGCGGATTCGTGGCGAAAGTCGACTACCAGTCAG
>CAZSDE010000443.1:0-2122 GCA_964605435.1 uncultured Akkermansia sp. | reverse complement strand
CGGACGTGCCCTCACCAGTGCCGGAAACCCGGGAGCCAACCCACCCGTTTCCCCCCAGTCATCGATCACCGTGTCCGGCACCCCATGGACAGGCATCACGTTCGGAAATCACTACGCCGAAATCATCAGCGGACCACAGGCCGGTCTCGTCCTCGACATCGTCGCCAATACGGCCAGCCAACTCACCGTCCTCGGCGATCTCACCTCGGCTCCCCTCCAGCTTACCGGAAATGAAACCTTCGCGATCCGCAGGCATGCAACCATGGCCACCGTGTTCGACAACGGTGGCGGCCTGACCCCCGGAGCGGATACGGTCACACTGTCCACTCAGTTCGGTACCAAGACGTTCACCTACAATGGATCGAACTGGGAAGACGCTGATCTCAATGACGTCTCCGGCGAAATCATCTACCCAGGCCAGGGCTTCCTCATCTTCAATGGCGGCGCAGCCGACGTGGTCACCTTCGGCGGCAATGAAATCGCCTACGTGAAGAACACGCCGACCAAAATCCCGCTCTTCCCGGGAATCGTCAACCTCGTCGGTCTCCCCAGCCCGCTCGTCGCCACCAAGCCAGCCGACCCCATTTACAATACGGCGGGAACCAATGCCCTGGGCGACCTCGGATTCGTCTCGAGCCTGCTTGCCGGCGCGGATACCCTCGACCTCCGCTCACTGACTGGCGACTTTGCTTCGGCCGGGACCTTCCAATCGAATGGCGGCAACCTCGAAGATGCCGACCTCAATGATGGATCGCCGGTCCGCGTCCGCAACGGAGCAGCCTACATCCTCACGGTCTCCGGTCAGCGCATCCATACCTTCCCGCTCCTCACTCCCGCGAACTGATCCGCGCCCCGCCGCGACCTGATACCTTTCTTTCCATTCCGCGCCCTGTTTTCCTGATGAAACGCTGTCTACTCACCATCACCGCTGCTGGAGCAGCAGTCTTCCAGGCGGATGCCTCCAATATTCTCGTCAGCGACTTCTCTGGATCCGGAGCGGCCTTCCAGGAACGTCCGATCCGCTCCGCCGATGGTTTCATACTCAATACCACGCTGTCCTCAGGGGTCATCGTGGGTGCGCAGGTTCGCATGGGGTATTTTTCGGGTTTCGATGGCAGCAATGACGCCGAGTTGACGGCGGCGCTGGCCTCGGAAGACCCCGCCGTGCTCAACGGCGCGCTTTCCCGTTTCGTTCCCATGGGCGAGAATTTCGGTGGCAATGCCAATCTCGGAACCGTCACCGCAACAGGCCTGCCACGCATCACCCCGCGCACCATCAACACGGTTTCCTATCAGGGACGCCTTGCCGGACAGGTTTCCAATGCGGTCGTAACCTCCGGTGCGCCCAACTCGATTTCCCCGTCGGGCGTGCCGACCGGGACGCGCATTTTCCTGCTCGTCTACAATGCCCCGGTCGCCACCGCCACCCAACTGGGGATTTTCAGCTCGACAGTCTGGACGATGCCCACGGACAACCTCATCAATCCGGCCCTCAACACGGTGGACGTGGATGCGGCTGCAGAAGTCTTCCGCGGCTCCCTCAACGGCAGCGAACTCCGTCTCGCCGTCATCCCGGAACCTTCCGCCACTCTGCTCGCACTTGTCGGAGCAGGTTTCGCGCTGCGCCGCCGCCGTTGAGCAGATCCGGCTGGCGGGGGCCTCGCCATCGGTTTCCGCTGTTCCTCTCCGGACCATAGGGGAGCCTGCCGGAAATCACTTCTCGGCGGACCGTTCAAGGAAGCTTTGTAGCGAAGCGGTGACCTCCCGCGGTGACGGTAAGCGTTCCGGTTTTCCAGCCGAGTTGTACCGGGCTTTCGGCTCCACCCCAGAGGTCACGGTGCGCTGACCACTGGTGCTCTTTGCCATCCCGAAGCACCACCGGAAGCCCCTTCGCATGGGGAGTAATCCCGACCGAGGTTTGCCCGCCGTCGTGCAACACAAAAGTATGGTCATCAGTGCGCTCCAGCCGCAAAGACTCCCCGCATTTGCGGCAGAATGCCTCGAACGATCCGTGGCTTTCCGGTTCCCCGATCACAATCCCGAATGCGCACGGCCCATCCCCGGAGGCCGGAAACGTCCACACTTCATCGTCGGGGAAACGCGGGGCTTCCCCTTCCTTGCG
>CAZSDE010000442.1:0-3652 GCA_964605435.1 uncultured Akkermansia sp. | reverse complement strand
TCCCCCCCCACCAGTTTCACCGCATGGCAGCAAGTCCTGCCAGCCCTCCTCTCCCCGGAATCACCATCCCTCTGGCAGCACCTTCCTACGCCAGCGGCCAAACCCCTTCGTGACGCCCCCGACGTTCCATCCCTCGCACCCGCCATGCCCGACTCTCCGCGCATCCACCCGGCCGCACTCTGCGAAACCAGCCACATCGGCCCCCGCACCCGCATCTGGGCCTTCACTCACATCCTCCCACGCGCCGTCATCGGAGCCGACTGCAATATCTGTGACCATGTCTTCATCGAAAATGACGTCGTCATCGGCGACCGCGTCACCATAAAGTGCAGCGTGCAACTCTGGGATTCCATGCGCATCGAAGATGATGTCTTCATCGGGCCCAATGCCACCTTCTGCAATGACCGCTTCCCCCGCAGCAAAAAGCGCCCCGCTGCATTCCTGCCCGTCATCCTCCGCCAAGGATGCTCCATCGGAGCCAATGCCACCATCCTCCCAGGCATCGAAATCGGTGCTGGCTCGATGGTCGGAGCCGGCAGCGTCGTAACTCACCACGTCCCCCCAAACACCCTCGTCGCCGGAAACCCCGCCCGCATCATCCGCACCCTCACCGACCCCCAGGATGCCGGCACCGGCAGCACCTCCCCCTGACCCAGCCCCTCGCCACTCATGATCCTCAGCAACGACTTCACAGCCCAATGGCAAGACTGCAGCCGCGATATCCTCGACGCCTGCTCAAGGGTCGGTCAATCAGGCTGGTACGCCCTCGGCAGAGAAGTCGCCAGCTTCGAACAGGAACTGGCCGCCACATGGAAGATCCCTCACGCCATCGGCACCGCCAATGGCATGGACGCCATCGAAATCGCCCTCCGCGCCGCCGGCCTGCAGCAAGGCGACCTCGTCCTCACCACCCCACTGAGCGCTTTCGCCTCGTCCCTCGCCATCATCCGCGCGGGCGGCATCCCCGTCTTCTCGGATACCGACGCCACCGGTCTGCTCGACCTCAACCTCGCCAGCAACGTCCTCGCACAACGACCTGACATCCGCTGGCTCCTCCCCGTCCACCTCTACGGTCATTGTCTCGACCTCGACCATCTCCGCGCCATCCAGCAGCAGCACGGCGTCCGCATCCTCGAAGACTGCGCCCAAAGCATCGGAGCCACCCACCACGACCAACCCTGCGGCTCCGCCGGCTTCGCCGCCGCCACCAGCTTCTACCCCACCAAAAACCTCGGAGCCCTCGGCGACGGCGGTGCCATCCTCACCAGCAACCCAGACCTCGCCGACACCTGCCGCTCGCTGCGCGATTACGGCCAGACCGCCAAATACCAGCACGAACACCTCGGCCTCAATAGCCGACTCGACGAACTCCAGGCGGCCATCCTCCGCTCTGCCTTCCTCCCACGCCTCGCCGCCAGCACGGAACGCCGCCGCACCATCGCCGCGGCGTACCTGAAAAACCTCGCCAACCCCGCCGTCGCCACCCTCCCGGCACCCCCGCACAGCCACAGCGTCCACCACCTCTTCCCCATCCGCATCACCGCCGGAAAACGCGCATCCTTCATGCACCACCTCCAGCAGCACGGCGTGTCATCAGCCATCCACTACCCCGGCCTCATCCCGGATCAGCCCGCCATGCAGCGCACCCGCTTCTCCTGCGCCACCCCTCTCGAAACCGCACGCTCCCTCGCCAACTCGGAAGTATCACTCCCCATCCACCCCTACCTCACTGACGCCCAGCTGGACCACATCATCGAAACCGTGAACCAATGGACTCCCTGAATCCAGCAGCTCTCCCGCCCGCCATCCCCGGCAGCGACCTCGTCCACAAGGGATCCACCACTCCACTCGGCGTCGGCGGCTGCCAGCTCATCACCCTCCGCCAGCACAGCGACCACCGCGGCCCCCTCGCCGTTCTCGGCCAGGGCGAAGCACCGCTGCCCTTCACCCCTCAACGGATCTTCCTCGTCCACCACGTCACCGGTCCGGTCCGCGGCGAACACGCCCACCGCCTCTGCCACCAGCTCCTCCTCTGCACCCACGGCTCGGTCCGCATCCGCATCGACGATGGCCGGCACCAGCACACTATCACTCTCAACCAACCCCACCTCGCCCTCCACATCCCCCCCATGGTCTGGGCCGAACAGGATCAGCATTCCCCAGACGCCGCCCTCCTCGTCCTCGCCTCGCATCCCTACGACCCCACAGACTACCTCCGCTCCCGCCACACATGGCTCGCCGCCCTCGGCGCTACCTGAAATCCGCAGAAGGACACAAATCGACTCAATCCCGGCCGGAACCAGTCACCGACTCCACCATACCCAGCCCCAGACTCGCCCGCACCGCCGCGATGGCAGCGGAATGCCGACGCCGCTCCAGAAACCACGACACTTCCCGGTAACCAACCGCTTCCAGCGCATCAAGCGCCTCGGGGAAATGCGACGCCACCCGCCCGGGTTCATGACTGTCACTCCCCAGCACCACCGGAATGTTCCGCTCGCGCATCATCCGCAGCATCCCCGGCCCAGGATTGAATTCCGCCACCCGCTTGTGCAGCCCGGATGTGTTCAATTCCATCGCCACGCCACTCGCCGCAATCCGGTCAAGGGCAGCTTCCACCTCCGGCCGGATCGCTTCCAGATCCCATTGCTCAGGACTGTGATTCTTCACCAGATCCGGATGCGCAAGGGTATCAAACAGGCCGGTTTCGGCACTGTCAGCCAGATGCCGGAAATACCCACGCTGAAATTCCACCACATCGCCGCGCCAGTAGCGTTCCCGGTACTCCCCGCTGAAAAAATGCACGGATCCCAGCACATGGTGAAATTCACAGCGCCCGCACAATTCCTCAATCCATCCCTCGTACCCAGGAAAATAATCAGCCTCAATCCCCAGCCGGATATCAAGGCGCCCAGCATAAGCCTCCCGCGCCCGCCCCACCATGGCCACGTACTCGTCCAGTTCCTCAGGCCGCATCCGCACCCGCGCCCACCAGTTGTCAGGCATCGGACTGTGACACGTAAAGACAATCCCCTTCAATCCCCGCCGCAGCGCCACCTCCGCATACTCCTCCGGTTCCCCCACCGCATGACGGCACAGGGGCGTATGCATGTGATTATCATAATAGACGGCACCCGCGGAATCTGACATGATCCCCCCATGCAAAACCTGCGCCCAGGGAAATGCGACCGCAAAACCTCCGCGCCACGCCTGAATATTCTCCGCCATCCTGCGTCCCATCCATCGTACCTTCCCCGCAAGGCCCCATGAAACGCTCCATCCTTTCCGCCCTCCTCCTGCTCGCCTGCGCACCAATCCTGCCCGCCGCCGATCCGGAATCACTCGGCGACCTCACCCTCAAGGACGGACGCACGCTCCGAAAAGCAACGGTCCTGCGCACCGAACCAGACGCGCTCCGCCTCGAACACGCCACGGGCGTCTCCCGCATCCCCTTCGAAGACCTACCCGATTCCCTCCAGCAGAAATTCGGATTCGATCCCGCCAAGGCCGCCGCGCACCGCAAGGCGGCCGCGGATTCGGCCGCCGCCCTCGCCGCCGCCCAGAACGAAAAACTCGCGGCACAGATGGCCCGCACGGAAACGGCACGCCTCGAAGCAGACGTCCAGCGCGCCCGGGAGGAATTCTACGACCT
>CAZSDE010000441.1:0-3656 GCA_964605435.1 uncultured Akkermansia sp. | reverse complement strand
GCAATGTCTTTGTGTTCCGCTCGACGACTGGACAGCCGAACGTGGAGATCGTTCCCCTGACTGCGCTCAATGCGCCCGATCCCGGCGACGGCACCATTGATCCGACCGGTCTGCCGTTCACGGTCGATGACGCCTTCATCGACAAGCGGAATGTGGTGCATCTGCTGAGCAAGGGAAATGGAGCGGTGTTCCGCTGGTCGACGGAAGCGCGTTCGTACCGGCCGACCCTGATGCTGCCGTCCGAAGCGGCCATTGTTTCGTACAGCGCGCCACTCGACCGCTTGTACCTGCTCGATTGGATGACGCCGTCCGTCGTACGGAAGATGGAACTGTCGGTCGATCCACCGGTGGAGAGTCTCTTTGTGAATCTCGGGGGCGATGGCGACGGGATGGCGGCAGCTGATGACATGCTCTACAGCACGCGCGGCGGACGTCTGCTGGTGCATTCGAAGGATGGAGCCCTCCTCAACGATACCGTGGGGAGCTACAACAGTGCCTACAAGCGCTGGGACCCCGTCAGGCGCCGCATCTATCACTACCGCGATGGAATTTCGCCGAACGACCTCATGTACGAGGTCATCGGAACCGATGGCAAGATCGGGGACATCGCGGAATCACCGTATCACGGAAACTACAACTTTACAGCCCCGATTCTGGTGAGTCCCGATGGCAACCGCGTCATCACAGGAGCCGGCGACGTCTTCAATGCCACCGGGCTGACATGGATCAAGTCGCTCGGAGCCACCCCCATCGACGGGGCATGGAAGGGGACGACCCTTGTGACCATTCAGAAGAATGGCACGCTGACCTCGCTGCAGAACTGGACCGGAAGCAATCTGACGAGTGGAGGCATTACCCGGCAGTATACTGGTTTACCTCTGAGGATTTTCGCCCTGCCCACCGGCTACGTGGTGGTGACCGCAATCGATGGCGTTCCGCAGTACCGTCTGCTTGATGATGGACTCAACACCGTCTATCAGTCCGCCCTCAAGCCAGCCGAACCAGGAGCACCGGTCCTCACCGCAAGGCTCGTGGATTCCATTTCGTTCCAGTGGGCGGACCAGTCGGACAACGAAGAGAAATTCCGCATCCAGTATCGCGTGGCCGGATCCGGTTCCGCATGGACGACCGGCCTTGAGCTGCCGGCTGGCTCGACTTCCGCCACACAGGGCGGCCTCACCGCGGGCGTGGAATACGAATTCCGAGTGCTCGCCATGGTGGAGTCGATTTCATCGGATCCCTCGGCCATCCTGACGGCGCGGACGCTCATTTCCGCCGATGAACCAGTGGGCGCTCCCTACAATCTTGCGGTCACGAGGGTGTACGCAACGAGCGTGTCCATCAGCTGGACCGACAATGCCAATAACGAGACCGGTTTCAGGATTCTCCGGTCGATGAGTCCGACGGGACCGGAAACGGTGCGGACGGTGGGGGCGGGTGTGACCAGTTTCACTGATAGCGGCCTCACTGCCAACACGACGTATTATTACCGCGTGCAGGTTTTCAATGGAGCGATACTCGGCGACATCTCGCCGCAGATCGAACGGAGGACGCTGTCTGCGAATGGGACGCCTTCGGCTGCCACGGGCGTGACGGTTTCCGAGATCACCGCGAATTCCCTGCGCCTCACGTGGACTGACAATTCGCTCAACGAAGACAGCTTTCTGGTTGATCGCTCGGCGAATCCCGTGACGACGTGGTCGAATGTGGGCACGGTTGGCTTCAATGTGCGCACGTTTGTGGTGACGGGGCTCACGCCGAATACGGGGTACAGCTTCCGGGTGAGGGCAGGGAATACGAGTGGCAGTGTGGCGTCGGCCACCGTAACCACGAAGACGCTGCCGCAGGGGGGCGATTTCCTCGAAATGGCAATGCGCCACGGCAACGTCTATTACCTTGCCTTCAATGGTCCGAACCGGATCGAGCGTTACGATCTGGAAGCGAAGGTTTCCATGCCGCTGATTCCGCTGGAAGGCACGGTCACGGCCTTGTGGGTTGATGATGGCGGCATCTTTGTGGCGGAGGGCCGCAAGGTGGTGCGCTACGGGCTCGATGGCACAGGCCGCCAGACGCTCATGGAAATGCCGGGAACGGTCTCGCTCATGTATGCGACCGATACGGTTCTGGTGACCCGCAGTACGGGCACGGGATGGGCTACGAACCGGAAGACGACGGGCGCTCCTCTGAGCACATTCTCGCTATCCACCAGCCTGCGGGGATTCAGCTACGATCCCATGCTGAAGCGTGCCTTTGCGCGGAGCGAGGGCGTTTCCCCATCGGACATTCTCTTTCTTGATGTGAAAGATGACGGACAATTGGCCGGAGGGAACGACAGCGCCTACCATGGCAATTACCCATCGGCCTCACGCACTTTTGTTCCTCCCGGGGGCGGTCGGGTCTTCGATGACGCGGGCACAATCTATTCGACGGATGGATTGCTCTATCTTGGAACGGTGGGATCGGCCTTCAAGGACATGGCCTTCCGCGGTCCGGATGTGCCGGTCGTGCTCCGGGGCAGCCGGCTCCATGGATACAGCCGGACCATGCAGGAAATGGGATCCGTCGCCCTCACCAGTGCCGAACCGGTGCGGGTCGCCGTGCAGGGGAATCAGGCCACCGTCTTTGCCAAGGATGGAGTTTCGTCCACCGGCTACCGTATTGAAACCGTCGCCCTCTCGGCGATTGGGGCTGGCGATCCTGCGGTTCCCATCGAGCCGCGCGGACTGCCGTACACGGCTGATGAAATCGTGCGCACCGACGACGGCGTTCTCTGGATTCTGAGCCGCTCGAATCTCTGTCTGTTCCGCT
Organism: uncultured Akkermansia sp.; assembly: GCA_964605435.1. GTDB lineage: Bacteria > Verrucomicrobiota > Verrucomicrobiia > Verrucomicrobiales > V1-33 > V1-33. The sequence continues at coordinate 848 of CAZSDE010000441.1, read as the reverse complement.
GGTCCCTGACCGACCGCGATTACCTCGCCACCGTTCCGCTGCTGGGCGCGCCCAACCGCATCGCTTATTCACCGCTCAATCAGCGTCTCTATCTAGGCTATGGGAGCAGTAGAATCCGCATGATTGACACGAAAGCGGACAATCCTGCGGAAGTTGATTTTGCGTCCTTCGAGGGACCAGTTACCGGGCTTGCCGCCGCGGGCACCTCGGTCTTTGCGAGTGGCGGCAGCCTGAACGGCTACACTTCCTACAATGCCAATGGAGCCGTGGTGACTGAATTCACCCGTGCCAACATCGGCACGGAAATCACATGGGACCCCGTGCGGCGCCGCGTTTACAATCTGACGCAGGGAGTTTCGCCCTATGATATCGAATGGCGGTCCGTCAGTGCGGCGGGTGTGGTGCAAGGTGGCGGGGAATCGCCGTATCATGGCGATTACCAGTGGGCGACTCCCATCCGGGTGCGGAACGATGGCGAGCGCGTGGCGGTGGCAAGCGGTCAGGTTCTCAGGGCCACCGATCTCACGGTGGCCACCACCCTGAGCAATGCCGTCCGCGACCTCGACTGGTCGGGCAATGAACTGGTGAGCATCCGTCTGCTCAATGGCAGCACGCAGATCCAGCGCTGGCTCGGCCCGTCCCTCAATCTCGGTCCCACCACCAGCCAGCTCAATGGGACGCCCGTCCGCGTCATGACCGCAGGAACCGGCTTCCTCGTGGTCACTCAGCTCGACGGAGCCCCGCGCTTCGTAATCACTAATGCCGACCTCGTACCGACCTTCCTGTCTCCAGTCAAACCGACCCCGCCTGGCTCCCTCACCAGTGGTGCACGGACGGATCGATCGGTC
>CAZSDE010000440.1:0-3666 GCA_964605435.1 uncultured Akkermansia sp. | reverse complement strand
TTGTTTCACGGGTCCGAAGAATCGATGGCTGGCTGTGATTTCTGTAAAAACCATATTTTTGCGGATTTCTCAGCACTGGCGGTGTCGAAATTGCTGCCGAGTGCGGGTTGCGTGGTGCGGGATGGCTACCAGATTGCGATTCTGGCAGGCAAACTGCTGACGTTTCTGCCTTCCTCGTCAACCAACCCGCTGCTTTCCATGACCTACCGATTTCTTGTTCCGGCCGCTGCAGCCCTTGCCCTTGCTGCCGATGTTTCCGCCCAGGGCCTTCTCATTTCCCAGTACTACGAGGGCACCAGCAACAACAAATTCCTCGAACTGTGGAACCCCACCAACGCCGACATTCCTCTCGAAGGCATCCGCGTGACCCTGTGGTCGAATGCGAACCGGGAAAACTGGAAACTCGGGACAGGAGGACCGACGGCCAGCTTCAATCTGGGATCGATTGCGCCGGGCATCGTGCTCAAGCCCGGGCAGTTCCTGCTGCTCGCAAATCCCTCGGTGGCCGCCCCGGCCTACGCGGTCGCCAATGCCGACGCCAAGCCAAATGCCTCGGGACAGCAGGTCATCAATTTCAACGGCGACGATTCCGTGGTGCTTTATTCCTCGGATGTGTATCTGCCGGAAAATGTGCTCGATGCCTTCTCGCTGGCCGGCAACAACGGAGCAGACAAGACCTTCTACCGCCTCAGCACGGCAAAGGGCTGGAATACCGATCCCGGCAGCCAGTCGACCGATGTTCCGGACGTCTGGGCACCGGACAAATTGCTTGCCGATGTGGCAACGGCGACGCCGGCCGACCTCTGGTACCTGGCCTTCCAGCCTGACACCCTGCCTCCGGTTCTGGAGACGTTTACGATTGCGAACGACCTGCTGAGCACGCCGACGCGCGGAGTGGTGCTCAGCTATACGACGACCGGTGGGAACCCTCTGAGTTTCCGGGTCAGTGAAAGTGCCGACTTCGCGGGGGCGGAATGGCTGCCCTACGCCCCGTCGGCCCGCACCTTCCTTTCGGCCAATCCGGGCACCAAACGACTCTATTTTCAGGTCCGCAATGATTCCGGAACGAGCAGCGTCCGGAGCGATGACATCGATCTGACCGCCTTCACGCCGGCTTCGGCCACCGTGAAGATCACACAGTACTACGAAGGTTCGGGTAATGCCAAATTCCTCGAGATCACGAACACCGGGACCACGGAAGCCGACCTTTCAGGCTGGACTCTGATGCGCTGGACGAATCAGAACGCGGAAGACTACAAGTTCGCCGGAGCCGGAACGGGCACGCCGAGCCAGCCGATTCCGCTGACCGGCCTCGTGGTCCCCGAAACGCTCACGCCTGTGCTGCCGCCGGGAGCCACCATCGTTCTTTCGAACAACAACACGAATACCCCGCCAGGCGGAGCCCAACCCGCCCTCGTCTCGGGCAACATTACCCACAACGGGGACGATTCCCTCGCCCTCTACAGTGGCCCCGTCGATCCCAACAACCTCGTCGATGTGATCGGCTTCACGGAACTCGGCAGCGAAGGAGCCGACAAATCGTTCGTCCGCACCGGAACCGGCCAGGGCTTCAGCTTCGAGGCCGCGTCCAACGTGACGGGATTCCCGGCCATCTGGACGGAAACCGCCCTCGCCGTGGTCGATGCCGCCCTGCCGGGCGAAAACACTCACCTCGGGACCTACCCCGGGGGCGGACCAGTCGGATACGATGCATGGGCGGCAAACGCGTTCCCGGCAGGGACCGACCCGGCCGCCACGGCCTTCGATGCCGATCCCGACCGCGACGGCGTCCCCAACGGAGCGGAATACTACACATCCGGCAATCCGCTCGCAGGTTCCGCGGCCTTCTCGGCCGTCACCGGTTCCGCCAGCCAGCTCATTCTCACGTACCGCCGCGCCCGCAGCGCTCCCGGCGTAACCGCCTCATGGCAATGGTCGCGCGACCTCCAGTCGTGGTTCGCTTCCGGCGAAGCATCGCCCGACGGAGCCTCGGTTTTCTTCGGCGAAGCCCAGATTGTCGACGGAGGCGAACCCGGATTCGACACGGTCTCGACCACCGCGGAAATCTCCGGCTCGGCTACCCGCATCTACGTCCGGCTCAAGGTGACCCGTCCATGAAGCCGAGTCTGATTGCTCTCGCGGCGGCAGCTGCCCTCCCGGCAGCCATGGCTCAGGAGACAGGCCTCGTGGCCGACGGCATTCCGCCGATTCCGGAAGCCGTGCGCACGGCGGCGGCTCCCTACATGGAATTCCGTACGGCCGCCTTTCTTGGCTGGCACCCGCAGCGGAAGGAAATGCTCGTCGCCACCCGTTTCGCAGACACCCCGCAGCTCCACGAAGTCAAATTCCCCGGCGGTGCCCGCCGCCAGCTCACCTTTCTCCCGGAACCGATCCGCGGAGCCGGCTGGCAGCCGAAATCCGGGAAATCGATCGTCTTCGTGCAGGACGCCGGCGGCGGCGAAAATTATCAGTTCTTCCGCTTCGACCCGTCGAACGGACGCACGGATCGCCTGACCGACGGCACGTCGCGGAATACCAGCCTCCGCTGGTCCCACGATGGCTCGCAGTTCGCCTACGCCTCGACCCGGCGCACCGGCAAGGATACCGACATCTGGATCATGAACCCAGATCAGCCGCAGCAGACCCACCTCCTGTGCGAACTCACGGGCGGCGGCTGGGGCGTCACCGACTGGTCCCACGATGGCCAATGGCTCGCCGTCGCCGAAATGATTTCGGCCAACGAAAGCCACCTCTGGCTGGTCAATGCGCAGGACGGTGCCCGTGTCCCGCTCACCGACCGCGCCGCCGGAGCCGTGGCCCGCTCAGGCGCTCTCTTCGCGCAGGACGGCCGCACCGTCTTCTTCTCCTCACACCTGCTGCACGAGGTCGACTTCACCAGCGACGAAGGAAGCGACTTCCAGCAACTCGGTTCGTTCTCCCTCAGCGAACGGCGCTTCGTCCCGCTCACGAAGGACATCCCATGGAACATCGAGGAATTTTCCCTCGATCCCGCCGGGAAAACCATCGCTTTCACCGCCAATGAAGACGGAGCCAGCCGACTCCGCTTCCTCTCCCTCGCCGATGGCAGGATCTCCCCTGCCGCGAGCCTCCCGCTCGGCACCATCAGCGGCCTCGCATGGCACCCCGATGGCTCCACGCTCGGCTTCACCCTTTCCTCGGCCCAATCCCCCGCCGACGCATGGTCGATCTCCCCAGGCGATGGCAAACTGACCCGCTGGACGGAAAGTGAAACCGGCGGACTCGACCCCGCTCAGTTCCGCGAACCGGAAATCGTGCGCTGCCAGAGTTTCGATGGCACCCCGGTCTCGGGTTTCCTCTACCGACCCGACCCCGCCCGCTTCCCGGGCCGCCGCCCCACCCTCGTGACCATCCACGGTGGTCCCGAAGGCCAGTCACGACCCGGCTTCCAGGGCCGCAATAACCTCTGGCTCAACGAACTCGGCATCGCCCTGCTCTACCCCAATGTCCGCGGATCCGATGGCTACGGGAAACGCTTCCTTGCCATGGACAATGGCTTCAAACGCAAGGATTCCGTGCGCGACATCGGAGCCTTTCTCGATCTCATTGCGGCCGATCCGGGCCTCGATCCCGCCCGCACCGGCGTTACCGGAGGTTCCTACGGGGGCTACATGACCCTTGCCTGCC
>CAZSDE010000439.1:0-3671 GCA_964605435.1 uncultured Akkermansia sp. | reverse complement strand
CCGAATCCTCAGCACCACCATCTCAGGCGACATCCGCACGGTCGTGGCACAGCCCGTTCCAGGAGAGGAATCCACCCGTTCCTTCATCCGTCTCCGCGCTGCCGTGGTGCCCTGAAGGCAGACCGGACCGCCTGCCGGAACCAGACGCGCGCAATTGCCAATGGGCATCCGACCGGACAATCCCATGTTATCCGCGAAAGCGGTATCGCCATCCGGTGTCCGATTCCTCAGGCTTTGACGCCATGAACGAACCGCGCTTCCTCCCACTCATTGCTTTCCTAGCCACCGCAGGTCACCTGCACGCCGCCCGCATCGCGTGGGTCAGCGACAACGGAGCGGAAGGATCGGCAGCCACCACTGGCCTTGGGAGCGACGGTGTGGTGCGCGGCGCATGGCACGCGGCCACGTCCCCGGCGACACCCTATGTCGATCAGGGCTTCGTCGACCTCCTCACCGCTGCCGGGCATGTCGTCCAGCGCTTCAATCCTCCATCGGGCAAACTCTCGGCGGATGATGTCCCGCTCCTCAATTCCTACGATCTCGTGATTCTTGGAACCGCCCTGAACAGTGGCCCGTTCAATCTTCTCGCCCAAGGCAGCAAATGGAACACGGACATCCGTGCCCCCATGCTCATCACCAAATCCACCCTCGTCCGTGCCAATCGGCTCGGCCTCCTCCAGGCGGCCACCACAGCCACGGAATACGATTCGGCAGCCGACGACCCCGCCCGCACGGCTTCCGGGAAACTCACCTTCCACGTCCCTTCCCACCCGGTCTTCGCAGGAATCCCCACCACGGAAACAGCCGGCGGCCGCGTCATGAACGACTTCTGCGGCATCCGCATCGCCAACCCGCCCAATAACCGCGGCACCTCCGTCCAATTCTATCAGCTCAGCATCAATGGCGCGGACCAGGGCATCAGCAACATCCTCGAACCCGGTGGCGTCAATCTCGCCACGCTCGACTTCAATCCGCTCGACCCGGGCGTGAACATTCCGGCCGGCCAAACCCCGGCGCTCCATCCCACGGACCGCTACGAAGTGCGCGGCTACGGAATCGCCGAATGGCCAGCGGGCATCACGGTCCGCACCACTCAGGCCGCCGATATCCTCGCGGGATACCGCATGCTCTTCTCCTGCGGAACCCGCGACGCCAGTGGCTCGGTGACCTCCGCCCCGAATCCGCAGGCGGGAGCCCTCGACCTCACCGCCACCGGACAACAGATGTTCCTCAAGGCAGTTCAGCACGCCATCGCCCAGCCACCCGCTGGACCAAACCGCTGGACCAATCAACCCGCCGCCAATTTCCTCTGGAATCAGTCGAGCCCGAACTGGCTCGCGCCCGGCCTCTGGACGGATGGATCGGATGCCATCTTCACGGAAGCCGGAGCGGGACCGATCGTGGTCGATGCTCCCGTCACGGCGCGCGATCTCTTCTTCGCCGCTCCGGGGTATTCGCTCTCGTCGACCAATGGCAGTCCGCTCATTCTTTCGGAACCGGCGGAAGGACGCGACCCCATGATTTCCTGCCACGCCCCGGCGACCATTGCGCTCGAAATCGCCGGATCGGACGGACTTTCCATCCGTGGTTCCTCGGATCTGACGCTGGCAGGCCTCAATTCCTACACGGGCGGCACCCGCATCCTCAGCGGCACGGTCACCATGAAGTCGCCCACCACGGGCAATAATGCCGGGCCATTCGCCATCGATGCCGTCGATGCCCTCGAACCAGGAGCCACGCTGCGCTACTTCAATGCCCTCGACCCCGCCCTGCCCTACACCACGAACAGCAATCTGCGCAGCCCCAATGGCCAACTGTACCGCTACAGCCGTCTCGTCATGACAGGCGGCACGTTCGACCTCAATGGCGACGACAATCAGAACCAGATGCCAGCCCCCTCCGGCACAGGCATCATCACGAATAATTCGCCACTCGCCCGCGCCGTCCTCAAAATCGGGGCCCCGGCGGGATCGGTCACGACCTTCTCGGGCATCATCCAGAATGGCAACAATGGGAACATGGTGGTCAGCGTGGTCCCCGCCAGTGCCACAGCCCAGAAACAAGGGTACCGCACGGACATCGACCTCGCCGCCATGGACGCCTCGGCCACTTTCGTCCTCGATAATGCGAACACGTATTCCGGATTCACCCGCATCGGCTCGGGCCTCCTCACCTTCACCAGCCGCGGCCGCTGGGGCGTCCCCGTGAATACCGGCGATCCCATCACAAGCAGTCCCACCGGCTCGATCATCTGCAACGGAAACCTCGGTGACCTCCGCGTCGACTTCAATGGCACCAGCCAGCTCACCGGCGGCCTCAGCGGCAATGGCGGCGTCTTCGCCAATAACCGCGACGACACTCTCTCCATTCTCACCGTCGGAGGAGCCAACCTCAGCAATACCGCATGGCCCACCGGCGGCAGCGGCCAGAACGGCAGAATCGCCGACAATACCAACGGCGGCACCGGACGCGTCGGCCTCACCAAAACCGGGACGGGCACCATCGGCCTCCCCACCGCCCAGCTCACCTACAGCGGCCCCACCCGCATCGAACAAGGCACCCTCGAATTCACCGCCACCGGTGCCCCCAGCCCAAACAGCGCCATCGATGTCGCCAACGGTGCCCAGCTCCGCCTCAGCTACTCCGGCACCCGCCCAGTCGCCGGATTCTCCCTCAATGGCGTCAGCCAGCCAGCCGGCACCGTCCTCAGCGCCACCACCCACCCGAACGCCATCTCCGGCCCGGGCAGCATCGCCATCTCCGGCATCTCCATCGCCGCCAGCAACGGATCAGTCACCATCACATGGGCCGGCGGCGGTACCCTCCAGGAATCAACTGATCTCCAGTCGTGGGCCGACGTCCCCGGGGCGGTCAGCCCGCTCACCCGCGCGGCCGGCGAGGCCCGGCGCTACTTCCGCCTCCGGCAGTAAGGATGGCCGGAACACGGCAGGACTTCAGAACAGTTCCGGACTGCGCAGCGTGATCTCGGTCACCTCGGGCGGGCAGAAGAACCGCAGAGGCAATCCCACGCAGCCAATCCCGCGATTCACGTGCAGTTGCACGGGACCGACGCGGTATGCCCCGGAAAGATACTTCTTGCCCCAGCGCGCCCGCCGGAACTGCATCGGTTCCCGCCCCGGCAGCCGCAATTGCCCGCCATGCGTGTGACCCGACATCTGCAGGGCCGCCACCCCAGCCACGGCAAGGTCGTCGGCCACATCGGGTTCATGCATGAGAACCACGAGGGCCTGACCCGGTTCCCATCCTTCCAGTCCCGACCGCCAGCGGGGCCGCTGCACGTACCGCGAATCAAATCCCGCCACCCGAAGTTCCGCGCCCCCGCACCGCAGCACCTTCGTCTCACCCCGCAGCACGTCCACACCGGCCTGCCGCAGTGCCCGTTCCACCACAGGCGCATCACTCCAGAAATCATGATTCCCAAGGCAGGCGAAAACCCCCGCACTCGCCCGCAGCCCAGCCAGACGCTCTGCCAGTTCCCCCGCCGGACGAACATGATTGGTCACAAAATCCCCCGTCAGCGCCACCATATCGGGCCGCAGCCCATTGCACACATCCACCACCCGGGAAACATCCGCCGGCGTCGTGAACGGCTCGAGATGAATGTCGCTCACCTGCACAATCCGGAACCCATCCAGACCTGCCGCCAACCC
>CAZSDE010000438.1:0-3741 GCA_964605435.1 uncultured Akkermansia sp. | reverse complement strand
AGGATGGGATTCCCATGTGGCTGCGGACCGAGATTGAACTGAGTGTTTCCGGGAAGAGCCGGGAAGAGGAACTGGGGTATGCGCTGCCTGAGGGCTGGCAGCCGTCTGCCGTGACGGCACCCCTGCCCTGCGCGCTCGACCGTGACGGTCGACTGCGGGTGCAGGTGCGGGCCGGCAAATGGCAGATTGGCATCGATGCCTTCCGGGCGCAGCAGGATGGAAGCATCCGTCATGCGGCGGGCCGGAAGCCGCTGGCTGAGCAGGAACTGATTGCATTTCAGGCCGATCCCTCCCTGCGGGTGGTTGAGCTGCGTGGTCTGGTTTCCGTGGATGTTGCGCAGACCACCATGCCCGAGCGGTGGCGGCGGCTGCCGTTGTGGCTGTGGGACACGGCGCAGCCGTTTACGCTTGAGGAAAAGATGCGCGGCATGGGGGAGCAGCGTCCTCCCGGGCTCCGGTTCGAGCGGGAATTCTGGCTGGATGAAGACGGTCGTGGATTCACCTGGCGGGATCGGCTGAGCGGAACGGGACAGAACACCTGGCGGCTGGATGCGGCTCCCGGGCAGGAACTGGGGTCCGTGAAGATCGATGGGGAAGGGCAGCTGATCACGAAGCATCCGCAGAGCGGAGCATCCGGAGTTGAAGTGCGGAAGCGCGATCTGAATCTGACGGCGACGGGGCGGGCGGAATTTGCTGGTTCGGTCCATGCCACGGGCTGGCAGGCGAACGCCGAGAGTCTGGATGCCACGCTTCATCTTCCGCCGGGCTGGCGGCTCCTTGCCGTCTTCGGACCGGAGTGGTCGCAGGGCGACTGGCTGACGTCGTGGTCCCTTCTCGATGTTTTTCTTGTGCTGATGCTGGGGCTGGCGGTGCAGCGGCTGCATGGGGCGGTGGCTGCGGTGGTGGCGGTCGCTGCGCTGGTGCTTCTCTGGAAGGAACCGGGGGCACCGCGCTGGAGCTGGGGGGTGCTGCTTGCTTTGAGTGCTTTGCTGCGGGTGGTGCCGGTGGGACGGGCGGCGGCGGTGCTGCGCGGGTGGTTTGGTCTGGCGGTGCTGGCCTTTGCGGTGGTGACCGTTCCTTTTGTGAGCCGGCAGCTGACTGGCATGCTGCATCCGCAGGTGGAGACCATCCGTGCGGAATCGGCCTTTCTGCCGACGGCGTCGGTCATGATGGCCGAGAGTTCGATGCGGAGGGCCATGGAAGATGATGTGGTGCAGACCCGGGCCGTGCAGCAGCAGGCGGTGAAATCGAATCTGCTGTACGACAGCAAGGCGAAGATCCAGACGGGCCCGGCGATTCCGCAGTGGGACTGGCGGACGGTGAGTTTCGGGTGGCGTGGGCCGGTGACGCCGGAGCAGAGGGTGCGGATGGTGCTGCTGCCGGTGCTGCTGGTGCTGCTGCTGGCTTTTGCGCGCATTCTGCTGCTGCTTGGGCTGGCCTATCTGCTGCTGCGCCCGCGCCGGGGTGGCCGGGCCGTGGCACCGCCCGTCTTGCCGCCTGCATCGGCCGCCGTCACCGTCCTTGCAGTCTTGCTGCTGACCGCTGGCATTGGGACGGTCCGTGCCCAGGAAGCGCAGGGCAATGCCCTCATGCCCGACAAGGTTCCCGGGATGGCTCTGCTCAGCGAGCTGAAGGCCGAACTTCTCAAGGTACCCGATGCCTTTCCCGGGGCGGCTGAGATTCCGGCCATGAAGCTGCGCCTTGATGACCGGGTCCTGACCATGGAGTCGGTGGTTCATGCGGCGGCAGATTGTTCCGTGCCCCTGCCCGGGCAACTGGCTGCGTGGTCGCCCCGGGAAATCACGGTGGATGGCCAGGCGGCGCCGGCGGTTTCGCGCCAGGATGGATTTCTGCGGGTGGCGGTGACTGCAGGGGTGCATCGGGTCACGGTGCGGGGGTGGATTCCGCCCGGAAGCGAGTGGCAGCTGACCTATGCGCTCAAGCCCCGCGCGGTGGAGATCGAGGCACCCGGCTGGACGGTCACCGGGATTCGTCCCGAGGGGGTGCCCGAGGGTCAGGTATTCTTCGCGCGGCAGCAGGCCGATCCCAGTGGGGAAGCCGCTTACGACCGGCGCGATTTCGAGTCGGCCGTGGCTGTGGAGCGTCGGCTGGAACTGGGGTTGGTCTGGCAGGTGCGTTCGCGGGTGATCCGGCTCTCCGGTGAAGGCAAGGCCATCAGCTTCCGGCTGCCCCTGTTGCCGGGCGAACGCGTGCTGACCTCCGGCATCACGCCGATGGGGGATCAGCTGGAAGTGAGGCTGGGAGCGGGCGAACGGGAATTCGGCTGGGAAAGCGAGATTCCGGTGCAGGAATCGATTGTACTGCGGGCGGATCCGGCGGGGCGCTGGGTGGAGCGTTGGTTTCTGGAGACCTCGCCGGTGTGGAATGTGGCACTCAGTGGGCTTGCTCCCCTATTCAGTCGTGGGTCCAGCGAGCTGGTGCCGGCCTGGTTTCCGTGGCCGGGGGAATCCGTGACCCTGAACGTCTCGCGTCCGGAGGCGGTCACCGGGGAAACGACTACGGTGCGGCGGGTGCGGCAGGAGACCGGGGTGGGTCGGCAGCGCCGGACGACCACGCTGACACTTGATCTCGAGGCGAGCATCGGGAGAGACTTCGGGGTATCGCTGGAATCCGGCGCGGAGATTGCCGGGCTTACGCTCAATGGGGAATCGGTGCCGGTGCGGCGCGATGGTGATGGTGTGATCATTCCGGTGCGTCCGGGGAGTCAGGAAGTGGTGCTCAAGTGGCACCGGGCTGCCGAACTGGGGACCGTGGTGGGAACCGACCGGGTTGGTCTGCCGGTGGAGAGTTCCAATGTTACCCAGCGGCTGGCGCTTCCCGAGGACCGGTGGATCCTGTGGGTGCGGGGGCCGCTGATTGGTCCGGCGATCCGGTTCTGGGCGGTGCTGGCGGGGGCGGTGCTTTTTGGTGTGGTGCTTGGGGGTCTGCCGTTTTCGCCCTTCACGAGGCTTCAGTGGGTACTGCTGCTGACAGGGCTGACGCAGGTTCCGCTGGTGGCGGGGGGCGGGCTGGTGCTCTGGTTCTTCTGGCTGGGCTGGCGTGGTTCGCCGCGCGGGATGCGGCCGGGATCGCATGGTTTCAATGCATCGCAGGTGCTGCTGGGCCTGGGATTGCTGCCGGTGATTGTGGTGGTGGCGATGGTTCTTTATAATGGGCTGCTCGGGAAGCCGACCATGTTTCTGCTGGGTGCGGGATCGTACCGGACGACCCTGCAGTGGTATCAGGCCCGCGGGGGCGTGCAGCTGCCTGGGCCTGAAGCGATTTCAGTATCGATCTGGGTGTACCGGGGTATCATGCTGGCGTGGTCGGTCTGGCTGGCGCTGACCCTGCTGCGGATGGCGAAGTGGACGTGGCAGCAGTATTCGGCCGGTGGCCTGTGGGCGGGACCGCGGCCTGAGGCTCGATCGGCGGCGGTGGCGGAATCCGGAACCCCGGAACCTGCGGCCGCGATTGAGGAATCCGGAACGGGAGGATGAGGTCCGGCAGGGGTTGCGCGCGGGGGTCGTACTGGTATGGAAAGGCATGCCGGTGGTGGCTTGTTACTGTCAGGATTTTCTCAAGGCGGACATGCAGCATGTTCACCGGCAGATCGTGTCGCTGCAGCGCTGGCAGCCGCGGGTGATCACGCAGAAGCGGGGCGAGGCGGAACGGTTTCCGTTTGCGGCGAAGCATCTCACGGTGCTGCCGCCGCTGCGGTGGCGCCATGTGCGGCGCTGGTGG
>CAZSDE010000437.1:0-3742 GCA_964605435.1 uncultured Akkermansia sp. | reverse complement strand
CGTTCTCCGGTTGGCCGCGGCGGGCGGCCATGGCGCGGACCGTCGATCCTTCCATGTAGCGTTCTTCAATGGCAGCACGGTGTCCCGGCGACAGCTTCCCAAGGCAGCCTTCGAGGGCAGTCAGCTCCCGCTCCGCCACAGGTGGATGCGATTCCAGATGGCCCGCCACCTTCTCGAAGACATCGTCGTCGAGGATCAGACGCGATCGACCCTGGCGCGTGCGCCATGCCATCACTTCATAGCGAGCCAGCGTCAGCGCCCAGTTCAGGAACGGCTTAGTGGCGTCGTAACGCGCAAACTCCCGGCAGAGCTTCAGATTGGTTTCCTGAAGGACATCCGCTGCATCCAGCCGTCCCGCCATGAGCGAAACAATGAAGGCATAGAGCGAACTCTGGGCACCCGCCAGCAATCGGGCGAACTCCGGGGTCATCTGGGCAGGTTCCTCTCGCATCTCCATGGCATGAACCGGATCATGCTGGATATGACGAAGAATCTGCGCGGCGGTTTCTGGTCATGTCCCCCGATGCAGTGCCGCGCACAGGGAACGCTCACGGTTTCGACTGGAGGAAGAGGATAAGGTTCTTGAGGTCGGCGGGGGAGAGGCCGGTTTCGAGGCCTTCGGGCATGAGGGAAGTGGAGAGGGTTTCCATGCGGGCGATTTCGCTGCGGCTGACGGTGGTGGTGATCGCCATGGGTTGCAGGAGGGTCACGGAAGCCGGGGTTTCGACCTTGAGGAGTCCGGCCACGGTGTCGCCCTTGGTGGTTTTGATGGTGCAGGCGAGGTATTCTGGATGGAGCGCCATGTTGGGATCCATGATGTGCGAAAGCAGGTCTTCGTTGCTCCGGTGCGACATGCAAAGGAGCGAGGGACCGACCGCATGACCGAGGTCGTTCCACTGGTGGCACTGAGCGCAGCGTTCGAGGAAGGTCTGACGACCGGCGGCAGCATCACCGGTGGGCGGAAGTTTCGCGAGCATGTCGGTGACGGAACTGCGGCGATTGGTGTATTCGTCGTCGGTGATGAATTTCCGGGCGCGGGCGGCAATGGCAGGTTTGCTCCAGCGGATCAATTCCCGGCGCTGCTCGAGATCGAGATTGAGTTCCGAAACGGTCACGCTTTTCTGTTCGAGGGCCGTGACGAGGGCGTCGTGGTACGCGCTGCGGTCGATGAAGAGCCGGACCACGGCAGGCCGCAGGGAAGGATGGAGCGTCCGCCAGCGCCGGAGCAGTTGCTCGGGAAGATCGGTTGCCGACTGCTGACGGAGCGACTCGAACGCAGCGCGCAGCAAGTCCGGTGGAGACGGTGCATCGATGACTTTCCACAAGGGCGCGGGGTCGCTTCCATAGGCCAGCCATGCGATCGAGCGAAGCCTTTCCTGGGCGTCGGCATCCTGCTGGACGGCGGTCTGTGCGGCCGCAGCGAGCTGGGTGGCGAGCGCCCCCGATGGTTTGCTGCCAAGGGATCGTGACAACGCAAAGAGCGGAGCGACGGCTTCGCTGGCCGGTTGGGCCGACCATTTGGTCAGGGAGTCCTGCCATGCGCTGGCTGAACCTTTGGTCAGGCTCAGGGCCAGGCCGCGGATGACAGCGGCAACGGGAGCCGCAGGGCCGAGGTCGGCTGGGGTGAGGCCATGCTGAGCGGCGAGTCGGGCGAGGCCTGTGGCGGCTTCTTCGGGCCATTGGGCGAGGCGCGGTCCGAGTTGCTTCATCAGTTGCGGGGCGTCGCGTCCGATTCCGAGGAGAATGGCGCGGAAGGTCCAGATCGATTCACCCTGTCGCAGACTGAGGGCGGCGAGGGCATCGGTTTTCCCTGCGAAATTCGCGGCTGCGCTGGCGAGGCAGGCCCGGAAGCGGACCCGGGGGTGTGGGTCAGCCAGCGCGGCGGTCAGCGACTGTCCGGCGGCATTGGTTGCGAGGCATTCCGCGGCGAGGGCGACTGCATTTTCGCGGACACCTGCGGCGGGGTCGGCGAGGCCGAGTGAGATGTCCTCTGGTGTCAGGCAGTGCCAGCCGTGCAGGATCCAGAGGGCGCGCAGCCTGGCCTTCGGGTCCGGTGAACGCAGCACGGCGCGGACCGTGTCCGCATGGCTGGCGTCGCCCGATTCGATGAGTTGGCGGTGGGCGGTTTCGCGCGCCCATGGGACGGGCGAAGCGAGTTGGCCCGCGAGAGTTGCGGGCTCCTTGCGGCGGAGGTCGGGGGCGGTGGGCAGGGACGAACCACTTGGTACAATCCTCCAGATGCGCCCGCGGGTTTCACCATCGCGAACGTCGAGGGTCGACCGGATGCGCGGCGGAATGTAATCCGGGTGCTCGATGACGGCGCGCTGCATATCGATCAGGTAGAGTGCGCCATCCGGACCGTTCTCGAGTCCGGTTGGCCGGAAGGCTGGGTCGCGGCTGGCGATGAATTCGCGGTTCCGTTCCTCCGGGGCCCGTTCTGCCACGAAGACCGGGCCGGCTTCCCGCAGGACATCGCGGTGCACGAGATTCGAAGCGACATCGCACACGAAGATGGATTGATCGAGGTCAGGGCCGAAGAGCGGGGAATCGATGAAGCCCATGCCGCCTGCCGACGAGAAGTAGCCAGCCTGTTCCGGGTGATTCACGCGGGTCTGGGCTTCCACGATGGGGAAGATGCGGGCCATTTCGCCGTGGGCTGAAATATTGGCCGTGAGGGGCTGCACGAAGGCGAGGGATGGTTCCGCGAGGATGGGCGCAGCCGGCAGAATGCGCTGCTGGAGGTAGTTGATGTTATGCGGAGTGAAGCTCTGGCCCCATGCATTGAAGATGAGACCGAAGCCTCCTGCGGTGGCATGGGTGAGCCCGATGCGCCGGTCGCGGGGATCGAAGGCAAAGTCCCACTGGCCAAGTTTGAGGGCCGCCGCGCCGGGGTCGTCGGGACGGCGCAGGGTTCCGCCATTCCCTGAATTGACGCCATGAATGCGGTTATCGAGGCCCCAGCGGAGACCATTGCAGTTGCTGTCCGTGACACTGCGGCGGAAACCCGTGAACCATGTCTCGCGAACGTCCGCCACATCATCACCGTCGGCATCCCGAAGATAGACGAGCGATGGTGGAGCCGTCACCAGCACGCCGTCGCGCCAAGGCGTGATCGATGTCGGAAAACTCAGTCCTTCCGCAAACAGGCGGCTCTGATCAGCGACGCCATCGCCGTCCGTATCCCGCAGCAGACGGACGCGTCCACCCGGACGGTTGTCCTTGCCAATTCCATAGGGATAATCGGCCATCTCGACAACGTAGCCAGTGCCATCCGGCCCGAAGCACATGGCCACGGGATCCATCACGAGTGGTTCCCGGGCCCACAATTCCATGCGGATGCCCGGGTGATGCTCGAAGGAGAATTCGGCCGGGCGCTCGGCAGCCGGCAAAGTGACCAGACCAGCCAGCAGGCCGCCCACCGGGCCAATGAGGGAATGATTCCGGTTCGTCATAGCCTGACACTACCATGCGGCACAGCCTGACGTCAATGTAACTGGTATGATGCCTGGACACCGTTCGTCCCGGAGCTTTCAGAATCCTCACCTGATCCTCGCCCGGAAGAACCGGGGTGGATCACCTGACGGGGAGTAGCGGAAAACGATGGGCGCATCACGGCCCGGCTGGGTGGCCACCGTTTCCCATGTGGTGAGGTCGGTGGACGTTTCGAGGTCGTAGATGAGTCCGGTGGTGCCCGGCAATGAGAGTTCCAGTGGCGAGGCTCCCGGCGGGGAGATCCATTCAA
>CAZSDE010000436.1:2348-3754 GCA_964605435.1 uncultured Akkermansia sp. | reverse complement strand
GATTGCCGAGAGTTTCAACAATCCGATCCGGCTCTGGCTGGGGTGGTTTGCGCTCGCACCGCAGGAATGGCCATGGCACTGGCCACCGGGAACGATTGTGCTGGCGTGGTGGGCCTTCGGGGCGCTGCTGATGACAGGGAAGCGCTATGCGGAATTCCGTTTCATCAACGATGCCGAAGTGAGTGGACGGTACCGGAAATCGTTCAGTGTCTACACGGAGAACAGCCTGATCATTGCGATGATCACGTATGCCAATCTGTTCTGTTTCGGGACGGGGCTGGCGATGGCCTCGCTGCCGCCGCTGCGGGGTCAGGTGGTGGTGTTTCCGGTGATTCTGCTGGCGATCATTGCGTATTTCCGCCATGCCATGAGCGAGCGGGCGGCGCATCTGGAGCCTGAGCAATTGCTGAAGAATCCGTGGCTTCTGCTGTGGACGGGGGTGACGGCTGGGCTGTCGCTCTGGCTGCTGGTGGCGCAGCCGCCGGTGGGGCGCTGGCTGGGGCTGGAATAGGGTGCGGGGTGGCGGTTTGGTGCTTTCCTCACGGGGATTCGGGACTTGCGGCAGCGGGCAAAGTGGGCATGGAGAGGATCGCCATCAACGATCACGAGGAAGAATCATGCCTGTAGCCACACCGAAACAATATGCCGCCATGCTGGATGCCGCTCAGAAGGGTGGCTATGCCTATCCAGCGATCAATGTGACCTCGCTGCCGACCATCAATGGGGCGCTGCGGGCCTTTGCGGAGGCGAAGTCCGACGGGATCATTCAGGTATCGACGGGCGGGGGTGAATTTGCGTCCGGGACGTCGGTGAAGGACATGGCGCTGGGGGGTATCGTGCTGGCGGAGGCCGTGCATCGTCTGGCTGAGCGCTATGATGTACTGGTGGCGCTGCATACGGATCATTGCCATCCGAAGAATGTGGACAAGTTCCTGCGGCCGCTGCTGGCGGCGACGGCGGCGCGGCGGGCGTCCGGGCAGGGGAATCTTTTCAACAGTCACATGTTTGACGGATCCGAGTTGTCGCTGGCGGACAATCTGAAGGTATCGAAGGAGCTGCTGCAGCAGTGTGTCGACCTCGAGATCATTCTGGAGGTGGAGGCCGGCGTGGTGGGCGGTGAAGAAGACGGGCATGACACGTCGGGAGTTTCCAATGACAAGCTGTACACGACGCCCGAGGACATGGTGACGGTGTATGAGACCCTGCACGGGGTGGGCCGGTTCATGTTTGCGGCGACCTTTGGGAATGTGCATGGCAGCTACAAGCCCGGGGCGGTGAAGCTGAAGCCGACGATTCTTCGTGATGGGCAGAAGGCGGTGACGGACAAGTATGGTGCGTCGGCCGAGATGGATCTGGTGTTTCACGGGGGCAGCGGGACTCCGCTGGAGGAAATCCGGGAAACCCTT
>CAZSDE010000436.1:1025-2338 GCA_964605435.1 uncultured Akkermansia sp. | reverse complement strand
GGCAGGGGAGCCCTGGGTTACGGGGTGGTGAAGATGAACATTGATACGGATACGGAGTAGGCGTTCACCGGGCCGATCGTGGATCACCTGTTCCGGAATTACGAAGGGGTGCTTAAGATTGACGGCGAAGTGGGCGACAAGAAGGCTTACGATCCCAGGGCGTATCTCAAGAAGGGCGAGGCTGGCCTTGCCGCGCGGCTCAAGCAGGCCTGCGACGACCTGCTGAGCAGCGGGCGGACCATCTGCGGAACGGTTTGAGCGCAGAGCAGCCAGAGTTGGGCCGGACCGCGGCGCGGCGGAATCCGGTTCTGCTGATTCTGCTGTTTCTGGCGGCGGTCATGGTGACGGCCGGAGCCTTGGCTCCACTGCTGTGGCATGGCGGCAAGGCCGTGGCGTCATGGGTGGCGGACCGCGGGATGGGCGGGGTTCCGGGGCTGGGCTGGCTGGCTGGGAAGCTGGCCGATTCCGATTTCGGTCGGTATTTCAACCGGGCCTTTCTGTTTGCGGCGCTGGGGTGGCTTTGGCCATTCCTCAGGTGGATGGGAGTGACGCGGGCGGCGCTGGGGCTTGCACCGAATGCGCGGCGCTTGGGCGACTATGCGGGCGGGTTTCTGGTGGCGGCGGGTTTGCTGCTGGCGATGGGCGGGGTTTTTCTCTGGAATGGGGCGTATCAATGGCGGGTGGATCCGAAGCTGGCGGGCAAGCTTCCGAGGATTCTGATGGCTGCGGCGGTGGTCCCGCTTCTGGAGGAATTTCTGTTCCGCGGGGTTTTTCTCGGGATGGCGATGCGGGCAGTGCGGCGGGTGGTGGCGATTGTGCTGGTGTCCGGATTGTTTGCGGTCCTGCATCTGGTGAAGCCGCCCGATCCTTTGCCGGAGGCGCTGGCGGGCGGAGAGGTTGGCTGGACGTCCGGCTATGAGATGATGGGGATCATTTTCCGGAGTTATGGGGATCCGGGGAGGTTTGTGTCCGAGTTTGCGACTCTGCTGGTGGTGGGATTGATCCTTGCCTGGACGCGGGGGTTTACGCGGTCGCTGGCGCTGCCCATGGGGCTGCATGCCGGCTGGATTTTCGGAGTGGGCATGTTTGCGCTGGTGAGCCGGACATCCAAGGGCCTGCGGTCGGGTCAGTGGATGGTCGGCGAGGGGAGCGTGCGGATTCCGCTGATTGGAGAGAATCTGAAGCTGGGGCTGGCTCCGCTGCTGGTGCTGCTGCTGACCGCTGGAGTGATTGCTCTGCTGTGGCGGAAGCGGCGGGCGGACGACCGCGGGAACTCCTGAGTGCGTGAGCGGCTCAGGGTGGCGGCGGGGACT
>CAZSDE010000436.1:0-1015 GCA_964605435.1 uncultured Akkermansia sp. | reverse complement strand
CGCACCTTGGGATGTATTGCGGATTGAAATCATGCGAGGGTTTGGTGCGGGCGGCGAGCGTGGATTCGAGCACGCGGGTCATCCATGCATCGGCTCCGCGTTCCCGGGCGGCGGCGAGGCCAGCTTCCGCTTCCGTCACATGGCCCTTGAGGGCTTGTACGAGCGCCTTTTCACACAGGAGAGACAGGTCTGGCCGTTCCGGGCGGAGCCGGGTTTCGATTTCCGCGAGGGCGAGGTCGAGTTCCGTGTGGGCATCTGTGTTGCGGGAGGCTGCGAGGAGGGCGCGGGCGCGGCGGATGCGCCATGAAGCCTTGAAGCGCGACGATTCGATTTCGTGGTCGATTTCCGGGAGAACCTCTCCGGTGCGTCCGGCATCGATGAGGGCCTCGATCCATGCGAGGCGCAGGACGCGGCTTTTGAGTTCGCCGGCTGCGGCGGCGAGGTCGTCGACGCGTTCCGCATGGCGGCCGAGGCGGCGCTGGGCTTCGGCGCGGAAGAGCAGGAGATCGATGCTGAGGGTATCGGAGAGGCTGATTCCTTTGCCGGCGGCGGCGAGGGCTTCCTCATTGTCGCCGTTGCGGAGGAGGAGGTCGGCGAGGGCGGACCAGCAGCCCGGGACGTGGAAGGCGGCCGCGGGCAGAGGATTGGCGAGGAGCTGGCGGAGCCGGGCAATGCCTGCGGCGCGCTGGCCTGCTTCGTCATCAAGGCGCGCCAGTTCCCGTCCGGCTGGCAGGAACGCGGGATCGAGGGCGAGGGCTTTCTCGAGGTCGCTGCGGGCTTCCTTGAGCTGGCTGGTTTCCCGGTAATTGACGGCGCGCTGGTAGTACAGTTCCGGGATGTCCGGGGTTTTGACGAGTTGGGCGGTGATTGCTTCGATATTGATCTCGTGGCCGGGGTCAGCGGGAGCGGTGGTCAGCCCGCCGATGGCCATGAGGAAAGGCGAAGGCCTCGCCACGGGACTTTCACGGATTCGAGGGAGTGCCGGAACCGGTGGGGAGAGTGACGCGGCTCTTGA
>CAZSDE010000435.1:0-3759 GCA_964605435.1 uncultured Akkermansia sp. | reverse complement strand
CCGGGTTCCAGAAAAATCAGGCCAAGCCTGCCGTCTTCCGTGCGCACAATCTGCCGGGTGTCCACCCCCACGCCGCGCAGGTGCGCCACGATTCCGTCGGCCAGACCATGCCTCGGAAGCGCGGAAACAAAGACAGCTTCGCCGCCCAGCTGCACGAAACCCGCGGCCACATTCGCTTCCGCTCCCGCCGGACTCACTGCGAGCACCCCGGGCACCGTCTGCACAAGACGACGGTGGCCCACGGTCGCCAGCCGCGCCATGACCTCGCCGAGCGTCACCAGTCTCGGCCGGCCCGCCCGGTCATCGTTCCGATCACTCACAGGCTCACGAGAAATGCTTGCGCAGCAGGGCAAGACTCTTCGGGACGGCCGTGAGCGGATCTTCCTTCCCTTCCATTTCCAGCGAAACATATCCGCGGTAGCCGGCCTCGCGCATTAGTTCGGCAATGCGTCCATAATCGAGATCCAGCGAGTACCACAGCCCTCCCCCGTAATACGTCTTCGCCTGCAGCAGCACAGCATGCGGAGCCAGCTTCCTGAGCCGGTCATAAGGATCCTCAAGGAAATTCCCGGTGTCGAGAGTCACCTTCAGCCAGGGCGACTTGATGGCCTCCACAATCCGCAGAACGCCCTCAGCCGAAATCCCGAGCCCCCAGTGATTCTCCAGGCCCATCACCACCCCGCGCTTCTCGGCCTCGGGCACGAGACGCTCGAAACTGTCGATGACCCACTTGAACCCATCGTCGTCCGTGTACCCCTCGAGCCGTGGCTCAATGCCGCGGTTCGCCATCAGTTCATCGAAATTCCTGCTCGTCCCCCAGCGTCCCGTATTCACCCGGATCGTCGGAATCCCAAGGTCATACGCCTGCTCCAGATACTGCGTGGTCTTCAGAATATTGTCGTCCCGCTTCTGCGCATCCGGCGAGCAGAATCCCTGGTGCGTCGAAAAACCCATCAGGTCCAGCCCCAGCGTGAAGGCCCGCTGCTTGATCTTCCGCAGGGCCGCCGGCGACGTGTCCAGCATCTGCACCTGCAGAACCTCAAGGCCGTCAAATCCCATGTCCGCCGCCGCCTCCAGACACTTCTCCATCGACCGCCACGTGTCGGTCTTCTCATCAAAATGCCAGAACGAATACGTCGAAACCCCAATGCGCAGTGGCCGCCGCGCCACCGCGGCCGCCTTCTCCTCCGCAATGACTGGATGGGCCGCCACAGCAGCAGCGGCAAACGGAAGCGAGGAAAGGATCTGACGTCGGTTCATGGCAGGATTGGTTTTTGGGAATTTCCACGGCATCCTGTCAGCATTCCGCCCCGCGGGGAATCAGAAAATATTCCGTCTCAGCGGGATCCGGAAGGCCACGGTGCTCAGACCGATTCGAGGAATCTCCGGTAGAAGCCCACGCCTTCCTCGAGTTCGGCCACCCCGACCCATTCGTCAGCCGTGTGGCCCTGCGCAAGGGCCCCCGGCCCCGCCGCCACGGAGGGAACCCCCCCGATCTCCGCGAGCCAGAGCGCATCGCAGAACCATGTCGCCCCGGCCGTGCCATGGCCCGCCGCCGCCAGTTTCCGCACCAGCGGATGCCCGGCATCGGTCTCCAGCGGCGCACAGCAGGGATCCGCATCAATCGTCACCAGTCCGCTGAAACCTTCCTCCGCCAGAAATTCATCCAGCATCCGCGGCACTCCATAACGATGCGCTGCAGGCGTGAACCGCAGGTCCAGCCAGATGGTGCATTCGTCCGGCACAATGTTCGTCCGCGTCCCACCGCGGATCATCCCGATGTTGATGGTGCTGTCACCCAGCACCTCATGCCGAAACTCCGGAGCCGCCAGACGTTCCCGGAAACGGCCGTCCAGCGCAGCCACCACCGGAAGCATCTTCGTCACCGCATTCACGCCACGCTCCGGCGTGGACCCATGTACCGCTACACCCTCCGTCCGCAGCCGCAGCCACCACGAACCCTTGTGCGTGTGCACCGCCCGGCAGCCCGTGGGCTCTCCCACCACCGCAAAATCATACTCCCCGGCATGCTCGCGCGCAAAGTGCCGCGACCCATGCTGCCGCGTTTCCTCCCCCATGAGCCCCGCAAAGGTCACTTCAGCACCCAGACCCGCCACCGCCGGCCCAATCTCCTCGAGGGCCGCCAGCATGGCCGCCATCGTCCCCTTCGTATCGCACGCCCCCCGTCCCCAGACCCGACCATCCCGCAGTTCCGCCCCAAAGGGATCAATCACCATCCCAGCCACACTGACCGTATCCGTATGCGGAGCCAACAGCACCCTCGGCTTACCCGCCCGCCCATCCGACGGAAACCGCGCCACCACATTCGGCCGACCCGGCAGCACTTCCTCGTAAACCACCGCAGCCCCCAGCCTCCGGCAGAATTCCCCCGCATACTGCGCACATTCCAGTTCACCAACATGCCCAGCTTCCGATTCACCATCCGGGTTCACACTCGGTATGGCAATCAGATCACGCAGAATCCTGACAACCCGGGAGGACATGGCCACTTCAACGCTTCAGCTTCTCCTTCATCTCACGGTACCATGCCACGAATTTCGGTATTCCCTCGCTCACCGGCGTGTGGGGCGCATAACCCAGCAGGGCCTTCGCCTTGCTCACATCCGCATAGGTCAGCGGCACATCTCCAGGCTGCAGCGGAAGATTCTCAATGACCGCTTTCTTCCCGAGGGCACGCTCCACCGCCACGATCAGCTCGCTCAGCTTCGTGGTCTGACTCCCCCCGAGATTGAAGATCTCAAACGGCGCCCCGCTGTAATCGACGGATGCCATGATCCCACCTACGATGTCATCAATGTACGTGTAGTCCCGCGCCGTCGATCCATCCCCATACCGGGGCACCGGCTTGTCTTCATCAATCAGCTTCGTGAACTTAGAAATCGCAAGGTCGGGCCGCTGCCGCGGACCATACACCGTGAAGAACCGCAGACATACCGTCCGGATACCATACAGATTGGTGTAATTCGAACACAGCTGCTCGCCCGCCATTTTGGTCATCGCATACGGCGAAATCGTGTTCACAATCAGATCGGTCTCGGCAAAGGGCACCTTCTGGTTGATCCCGTAGACCGACGAACTGCTCGCAAAGACAAACCGCTCGGTCCCCGCCTTCCGCGCGGCCTCGAGCAGATGAAACGTACCGTTGATGTTGACCGACAGATACAGCTCCGGTTCCTGAATCGACGGTCGCACCCCCGCCCGCGCCGCCAGATGCACCACGGTATCGAATTTCCGTTCCGCAAAAAGCCGATCCACCAGCCCACGGTCCCGGATGTCGCCCTCGACTACTTCCGCGGCTCCCCCGAACGCTTCCACATTGGCCCGCTTCACAGCCGGATCGTAGTAATCATTGAATTCATCCAGCACCGTCACCTCCGCCCCACGCGCCAGCAGACGCTCAACGGTGTGCGATCCAATGAACCCGGCTCCTCCGGTAACAAGAACTTTCATGCTGCCGCGTACCCCGCCGCATCCGCGGGGTCAAGAACAACCATGCACCCCCCATCCCCACGGATTTAGCTTTTCCGCCCCACTCCGATAGTGTCTAATTCTCCGCGAATCCCCCCCGATCATGAGCCCATCCCTTTTTGCGTCTCTCTGCCGCTGCGTCTGCCTCGCCGCCGCAGTCTCCTCCGCCTGCGCCGGCACGTTCCCGGCCACCGGCGGCCCCCAAGCCTACACCCTCCCGGACGGCACCACCACCATGCCCGACGGCAGCGCGGTCTACGGGATCGCCAA
>CAZSDE010000434.1:440-3774 GCA_964605435.1 uncultured Akkermansia sp. | reverse complement strand
GCCGTCCAGGGCCCCGTCGGCGATGACAGTTCCTACGGCCTCCTCGGCGTCTTCCTCCGGGACGAAATCACAGCAGGCAACCGCTTCCACCTCTTCCTCGGCGGACGCTACACCAACGCCAGAGCCGTCATCGGCCGCTTCCTCAACCCAGTCACCACCAAAGCGGACAGCTTCGCCAGTTCATGGGACCAATTCGCCGGCAGCGCCCGCTTCGTCCTCGACCTCGACAAAAATGACCGCTTCGCCCTCACCGGCGGCGTTTCCCAGGGCTTCCGCGCCCCCAACCTCTCGGACCTCGCCCGCAGCGGCGAATTCGAAATCGCTTCCACCAGCCTCTCCCCGGAAAAATCCCTGAACTTCGAAATCGGCCTCCGCTCCGCCACCGACCGCTTCTCAGGCTCCATCGTCTACTTCCATAACCTCTTCGACCAGTTCATCGTCCGCAAACCCACCGGCGCATCGTCCGACGGAGCCACCGTCGTCTCCAAGGCGAATTCCGGCGACGGCTACGCTCAGGGCATCGAAGCCTCCACCCAGTTCGCCCTCACGGACCACTGGTCGGTCTTCGCCGACCTCACATGGACGGAAGGCGAACTCGACCAATACCCCACCCGCAACCCCCTCCGCGTCACCGAACCCCTCAGCCGCGTCGTCCCCCTCATGGGCCGCGCCGGCATCCGCTGGCAGAACAACCAGCTCTGGTCGGAACTCGTCTGCCTCGCCGCCTCCCGCGCGGACCGACTCAATTCCAGCGACCGCGCCGACACTGACCGCATCCCCCCAGGCGGCACCCCGGGCTGGACCCTCGCCTCCCTCCGCGGCGGCTGGAACTTCCACGAACACGCTTCCCTCACCGCCTCGCTCGATAACCTCCTCGACGATGCCTACCGCGTCCATGGCTCGGGATCAAACGAACCAGGCTTCGGTGGCTCCGTCGGAATCACCCTCCGCTTCTGATCCCCACCGCATCTGCGGTCCCCCTCACGGAAGGAAAATGCTGGCACCAGCCACCCAGTGCGGTACAACGCTGGCGCTTTTCCTCATGCCCAGAAGACTCAGCTCCATCGCCCCGGATTGGTGGGACTACACCACCCTCGAACCCGACCTCATCAGCGACGCCGCCCGCCTCACGGAACGCGACCTCGCCCAACTGTCCCGCCCAGGCTTCCAGATCGCCTTCTACGATACCCTCGAGGACTTCTACCTCGCCGAAGCCCTCGAATACATCACCGCATGGCAGCAGGCCACCCCCGACAACCCCGTCGGCATCTGCGGCCCCATCGGCCCCACCGAACAACTCCCCCTCGTCGCCAGACTCGTCAATTCCCTCAACCTCAACCTCGGCTCCGCCCACTTCTGGGGCATGGACGAATGGTGCGACGGATCCACCGAAGTCCCCGCTTCCCACCCCCTCTCCTTCGAAAAAGCCGACCGCGAACTCTGCTTCAACCGCATCCGCCCGGACCTCGCCATCCCGGAAGCCAACCTCCACTTCCCCGCCGCCCAGACCGATCCCTACAAGGCCTCGTGGCACGCCGGAATCCGCTGCGCCGTCATGCAGGGCGGCCAGGGCGACATCAAACACTGGGCCTTCAATGACCCCCTGCACCGCTCCGGTCAGTGGTCGCTCGAACCTCCCCCGCCCTCAGAATACCGGAAACTCGCCACCCGCATCGTCGACCTCCACCCGGTCACCCTCATGCAGAATGCCAGAACCTCCGGAGGCGGCAACGTCACCATGGTTCCCCCCAAGGCCATCACCGTCGGCCCCGCAGAAACATGGCTCGCCGATAAAGTCTCCATCTGGCACGCCGGCACCCACGACAACCCGCTCGGCCAGCGCCTCACCGCTCTCATGATCTCCAAACGCATCGCCGACTCCGCCGTCCCCATGTCCCTCCTCGCCGACCACCCGAACGTCCAGTTCAATTACTTCCGCGGCGGCCTCGGTTCCTGCGCCATCGAAATGCACTGAACCCTCCAACACTTTCCCTGCGAGCCGCTCCGCCACACCATGCCCGTCTTCTGGAAAACCGCCGCCCTCCTCGCCCTCTCCAATGTCTTCATGACCTTCGCATGGTACGGCCACCTCCGGAACCTCAGCTCCAAACCATGGTGGATCGCCGCCCTCCTCAGCTGGGGCATCGCCCTGTTCGAATACCTCGTCCAGGTCCCCGCCAACCGCATCGGCCACTCCGGCGGCCTCTCCCTCGCCCAACTCAAAATCCTCCAGGAAGCCATCACCCTCCTCATCTTCATCCCCTTCGCCATCTTCTACATGCGCGAATCCCCCAGACTCGACTTCCTCTGGGCCGCCCTCTGCCTCATGGCCGCCGTCTATTTCGTCTTCCGCGGACAGCCAGCCTCATGATCCCGTAATTCCAATCCCGTAATTTTGTCGCGATACCTTCCCCGCCACCCGTTAAACCAACCTTAAATCACCCCCGCTGGACGCAATTTATTTGTGACGGTTCCGACCCCTTTATCTTGTCATTGGCCTACGTTTGTGCGTATTTTTCAACAACGAACCTCCCCTTGTTCATGAAATCACTCCTCACCTCTGCCACCGCGCTCTTCGCTGCGGTCTCTCTCTCCCCGGCAGCCCTCCTCCTCAACGAGGTTCATCTCAATCCGCCCAACCCGGACCAGGACTTCGAATTCATGGAACTCCGCAGCACCACCGGCGGAGTGGAAGCCTGCACCAACGTCTGGGTCATCATCATCAACAACGACCGCTTCGATGCTGACCTCCCCGTCGGAGATCCCAACCGCATCCTCAACCTCGGCGAAATCCGCGAGGCATGGAGCCTCAACGATTTCTCCACCGGCCCGAACGGCCTCCTCATGATCGGCAATGGCTACGCCGGGGTCCCCAAGGGCGGCGCATGGTCAGGCGCCATCGACGCCACCACCTCCACCGCCGACCCCGCAGGAATGGGCAGCGGCGACATCGCCTCCAACGACGGCCTCTCCATCCTCCTCGTATCGGGATTTTCCGCCATCCGCAACGAAACCACCGGCAAATGGCCAGACGTCGATGTCAATAACAACGGTATCTTCGACTGGTCGGAAACCCCCATCCCCAACGGAGCCAACTTCACCTCCGCCCCATGGACCGCCATCCTCGACAGCGTCGGCACCCGCGACCGCGATAACGAATCGGCTTCCCCACAACCCTTCAATCCCTACGTCGCCACCAGCGCCAACCTGAGCACCACATGGCTCAGTTCCTCCCTCGGAAACCGCGACCCCGACACCTTCGCCCGCCAGGCCGGCAACAATACCGCCAACAGCGCCGCTGCATGGTACGGTGGTAAAGTCGTCGGTCTAAGCT
>CAZSDE010000434.1:0-430 GCA_964605435.1 uncultured Akkermansia sp. | reverse complement strand
GGGCGCACCTTCGGCCCCGGCAACATGCTGGGCGAAGTCACCCCCGGCCGCGCCAACCTCAGCACATCCCTCCCCTCCACCAGCTTCCGCATCAACGAAGTCGGTCTCAACCCCTCGGGACGCGGCAACGACCTCTACCAGTACGTCGAAATCCGCAATACAGGCAATGCCTCGCGCAGCCTCGCCAATTTCTGGCTCGTTGTGGTCGATAGCTACGACGGCTCCGCCGATGCCAACGACCCCGACCCCGGCGTCGGTCGCATTGTCGAGGAATGGAACCTTTCGGATATGGCCACCGGCACCAACGGACTTCTCCTCCTCGGTGACGAAATCACTCCGGCCTACAACCCGTTCAAGGACCTCCCCGCCGCCGCCTCCTCGTACGGCGACCCCATCGCCCGCACCTCCGCCCCCGTGTCGACCGGCTGGG
>CAZSDE010000433.1:0-3779 GCA_964605435.1 uncultured Akkermansia sp. | reverse complement strand
CCGCCCGCCACTGCCACCGCCCGGTAGAAACACGAACGGTACCCGGTATGACAGGCACCAGGTCCCCGCTGGTCCACCCGCAGCACAAGCGCGTCCTGATCACAGTCGGTCAGAATCTCGACAATCTTCTGCACGTGTCCGCTTTCCTCGCCCTTGTGCCAGAGTCGCTGACGACTCCGGCTGAAGTAGACGGCTTCGCCGCAGGCCAGCGTCAGACGCAGCGATTCCTCGTTCATGTAGGCCACCATGAGAACCGTGCCTGTGGCCGCATCGACGGCCACCGCCGTGATGAGCCCGTCGGCATCGAACTTCGGCGCAAAGCCTGCCCCGGCCTCCAGCGCCACTTTGTCGCCACGTGCACCAAAGCGGATCGACTGCGCCCGCTGCTTCTGATCGTCATTCATGAATCACCACATTCCCCTGCTGACCGACCATGCAAGCGCACCGTCATGGCGAGCCGAGCGACGCGGGATCGATCGAATCAGTCTCCTTGCCCTCGCCATTCCATCCGAGGATCCTGCCCTCGGCGGTCCCGGCGAAAATCCGGCGGCCATCGGGAAGTGCAGCCGTGCAGAAGACCGGCGACGCGGCCTTGCCGAGTTGCTTCTCGTTGCCCGTTTCGGAACTCTGCGCCCCCGTGTGCGCCTTGAGGTCGCTGAGCCGCCCAAGCGCTCCGTCATCGCCCGCCGTCAGCACCGTGGGCCCGATCCACTGTACGGCATTCACCGCAGCGGCGCGCCCGCTCAGGGTCACAGTACTCTCCTTCGTCTTGACGTCCCAGACCTTGAGCTGGCGGTCGGCTCCGCCGGTCACCAACTGCGTGCCATCGTCATTGAGATCCAATCCGAGCACCTGGCTGCCATGCGCTTCGATGCGCATGGTTTCGCGCCCGCTGGCCACTTCCCAGAACTTCACCATGCGGTCGCCTCCCGCCGTCACGGCAAGTTTTCCACCGTCCGCGAGGTCGAGGGCAAAGAGGGAATCGTCATGCGCCTTCCACGACCGCAGCACGGAACCATCGGCGGTGTCCACGACGCGCACGGTTCCCTGTTCCCCGGCAAGGCCGTCGGCCAGCACGGCCTGACTCCCGCCCGGCAGCATGCGGACCGCCGCAATGCGGTCGCTCAATCCATCGCGGATTTCCCGCTGCACTTCCCATGGTTCGTTTCCCCAGACCACGAGCCGGCGGAAGGCTCCGCTGAGCAATTGCCTTCCGTCACTGGACCATGCCAGACTCTGCACGGGATCGGGATGGGCCTGCCCGCGGTGCCGCAGTTCCAGTGGACCGTCACCCACCGCGAAGACCAGCACTTCGTTGCCCCAGCCAGCCGCCAGCTTCGTGCCGTCAGCCGAAAGCGCCATGGCCATGACCGGCCGGTACCCTCCGGGCAGCGGCGCGGGATTGACCGGACGCAGCATTCCAGCATCCGTTTCGAGGGCAGCCGCGTCCCACGGAGCCCCGGCCCGCACCCAGTCGCTGAGCACAGTGATGTCCGGTGCGGCAAGCTGCTTCTTCGGTGGCATGTGAGGATCTGCTTCCGCCGCCAGCAGGTTCACCAGAGGGCTTGCTTCGGGACGACCTGCCACCACGGCGACCCCTTCGGACCCTCCCTTCATCATGGCTTCCCGCGTGTGCAGCATGAGGCCGCCCTTGTGCTTGGATTCACTATGACAGCCAAGGCAGTTGGCCCGCAGGATCCTCATGGCGGCGGCCGCCTCGCTCTCTGCCGTGCTGCGGACAACCGCACAGATCAGGGTCAACGCCACCATCGGCCAGCCATGCCATCTCGTTTCCATTTTCATTGCAGATAAATAAATTCGCCCGCCCCCATCATCCCGTGGCAGAACTCCACCCACGCAGTCTGCCCCCGGTCATCGCCGTCCTGCAGTGCCCGCATCTCCGCAAGCGATGCCATGGCGGCCGCCAGCTCAGGTTCCCGCGGAGCCCTCTGCAGGCCCGTCTCGAAAAGCCACGTGATCCGCTCGGCATCTCCCGCCTGCGGCAGGGCAGCCAGCATCCGCGCAGCCCAGAGCGCAGCCTGCTCACGGACAAAAGGATCGTTCAGCATGACAAGGGCCTGCGCCGGCACATTGGTGACATTGCGCCGCCCCACCGCACTGAACGGCGTCGGATAATCAAAGGCCACCATCATGGTCGGCAGAAAATTCCGCCGCACAGCCGTGTAGATGCTGCGGCGTCCATCCCCATCAAGCGGACCGCTCGCAGCTGGACGACCCCGCCCGACCACGAAATCATTCAAGGGCACCGGTACAGGAGGACCGCCCCGCTGCGGATTGAACCGGCCGGATACCACCAGCATGGCATCCCGGATGGCTTCGGCTTCCAGCCTCCGCACGGGCATCCGGTGCAGCCACACATTGCCGGGATCCAGCGCCGCCGTGGCCTCATTGGCGGGCCGCGAACTCCGCGCAAAGGCATCCGTCAGCACAAGCCGCCGCAGCATCTTCTTCACGGACCATCCATCTTCCCGCACAAACTGCCACGCAAGGTGATCCAGAATCCCGGGATGAGTCGCCCGTTCGCCCAGCCAGCCGAAATTGTCGACGGTCGGCACAAGGCCGCGACCGAAAACATGGTGCCAGAGCCGGTTCACCATGACGCGCGCCACAAGGGAATTCGCAGGGTCGGTCAGCTGCGCCGCCAACTCGGCGCGGCCGCTGCTCTCCCTCGCGGCAATCCTCGGCGTCCCGAAAACCTCCGGCAATCCCCGCGGAACCGCCTCCCCGGGCTTCTGATGCTTCCCACGATCCAGTACTGGATCGTCGGTCCCCGTCAGATCCGCCCAAGAAACCGCGAGCGCACTCTGCCAGCGGACCCCGGTCGCAAGTTCCGCCGCCTCGCGGAACTGCCCGGCCGCCGCCGCCACCACCTTCGCCATGTCCCCACCCGCCAACCCCGCCTGCCGCACCAACCAGTCAGCCAAGGCCAAATCCTTCACCCCAGGCACACGCCCAGCCGCCATGACGTCAGCCACTCCCGCCACCGCTGTTCCTAACATCTCCATCACTTCCTCCGGAGAGGACACCTCCCTCTCCGGCCACCACGGAACCACCGCCGGAACCGCTGGAACGTCCGCCGCATCGACCACCATCATCAGCATCGCCTCGCCATCGCCCGCCGGCGAGAATTCCACGTGCCCCCGGTGGCCGGCATACGGGGAAAGATCGTGCGTGACCCAGCGCCATGCCGCCCCGGTGTCGAATTCGGCCCGCAGCCGGCTGTGCAATCCTCCGGTCAGCATGATGTGACCGTCCACTCCGGCATACACCTGCAGTTTCCCGCGCATCAGGTAGTGCAGTTTCCCGGTACGCAGCGCAAACTTCGGCGACCGCAGCGTCCGCCCGGACCGGCCCGCGGCTCCCAGTTCACCGGAATCCATCTCGCTGCCCGGAGCGGACGTCAGCGGATTCCAGAAGGCATCGCGCCATGCCATCCCGCTGAAGGCGAGACCGGCCCACGGTCGCTCCGGCGTTCCCGCCAGAGGTTCACCGGCGGCCACCGCCACCATGGCGGGCCCGTCGGCCTTCCATGAGGTCCGACCTGGTCCGCGGTAATCCGCCACCACGAACGCACCGGCCGGCAGATCGCTCTGCGCGCCGTTCATCTGGTCGAAGATATAGCCGTGGTAGCGCCACTCGGCGCCCGCGATGCTGCGCTTCGCACCGGTCGCGAAGATGTCGTAGGACAGCTTGCCCTGCGGCGACAGCGATCCGCGGTCGATGTCGCGCTCGAGTTCGGTGAGGTGTCGACGGGTGCG
>CAZSDE010000432.1:1536-3788 GCA_964605435.1 uncultured Akkermansia sp. | reverse complement strand
CCATCGGAATCCTGCTTCGTCATCGATGCCGTGGAACGACCGGATCCCGGCACGCCCTCCGGCGACCCCCTCCTCACGGCTCTCGTCCTCGGCCGCTGCTCGGGAAGCCTCTTCAGCCCAAACCGCCCCATCATCTGGTCGGAACGTCGCCTCGCCCGCTCCGTCCGCCTCGTCCGCTGCCAGCCAGACACCTTCCTCGATGATGACCTCAGCTGACATCGCCTTCACCGAGGACCACGTCCGCGCTGTCCTCGCCGACCTTGCAGAGCAAAACGTCCTCGCCTGCAGCGGCCTGCTCTCGGTCGCCTCCGTGCAGTTCACCACCGCCGCGGAAACCCTCGCCGTCACCCTCGGCGAATCCACCCCGCGCCTCCTCATCAATCCGCAGTTCGTCCGGAAACACCTGCGCTCGGAAACCGACCTCCGTGCGGTCCTCTTCCACGAATTCCTTCACGTCCTCCTCGGACACACGAAGTTCTTCGCGACCTGCTCTCCCCTGCTCAACCTTGCCCTCGACGCAGTCATCAATCACTTCGTCCAGCGCGAACTCGGCATCAGTCACGGCCAGTTCTTCCGGCGCTTCTACAGCCCGAAGAAACCAGACTGCCCGCTCTGGCTGCTCCGGCCTTACGCTCCTGGAGACATCACTCCCATGTTCCCGGAAAGAAAGCGCGCGCCGAGCTGGAAGCGCGTCGAACTCATGGATTCCATCCAGGGGATCCGCCGCAAGCTCGCCTCCGGAGAAGCGCTCGCAGACGACATTCTCGACCTCCTCAAGGATGCCGGCATACCGACCCCGCAGGGCATCTGCTACCTCGGCAATCACGAGCCTCAGGAGGTGCATCCGGATAACCGGGACCGACTCGACCGAACGTTCCAGCAACTCAATGGCTCGGGGCTTTTCCGGCGCGAGGGATGTCTCAGCCGCCTCCAGCGCAGTGCCTCGGAGGCGGAATTCACGGGGCACAATCCCGAGCGCCGCTGGCAGGACGTCACGGTGCGCATGCTCCGCCGACTCCTCACGCCTCACCCCATGGGGCCACCCCTCACGGACCCATCGCAGCCGGCTCTTCTGCCCATTCCGTCGGCCGGCGACCGCCGCGCCTTCCTCCGCTCGCTCTGGAATCCCCTCATTCCGGAATACCAATGGGAAACATCACGGCGCCAGCAAGGCCACCGCACCCGCATCTACCTCGATGTGAGTGGATCGATGAATCGCGAACTGCACGCCCTGACCGGTCTCCTCTGGAAGCTCCGGAACTTCCTGCACCTCCCGTTCCACGCCTTCTCCGACGGCGTCGCTCCGGCCACCTTCAAGGATGGCCGCCTCGTCACCACCTCCTCCGGCGGCACCTGCTGCAATGCCGTACTCAGCCACATCCTCGCCACCTCGCCCGGCAAGGCCCTCATCATCACCGATGGCTATGTCGAAAAGCCAGACCACGCCCTTGTCCGGCAGCTCCACGCCGCACGGCAAGCAGTCCACGTTCTCCTCAGCCACCACAGCTCGCCGGAATTGATCGCAGCAGCGGGCTTTCCCTACACCACCCTCCCACCCCTGCCCCAGAAACGACCATCATGATCCGTTCCTCCGAAACCGTCCTCCGCGGCCATCCCGACAAGTTCAGCGACCAGATCGCCGACCGCATTCTCCACGAAACCCTGTCCGCAGAACCGGACGCCTACGGCCAGATCGAGTGCGCCGTGTGGTCGGACGAAATCTTCCTCACCGGTGCCATCGTCACGCGGGAACCGACCTCCTTCCGCATCCCCGACCTCGTGCGCACGGTCGGTCTCGACATCGGCTACACGCCCGGAAATTCCATCGACGCCAATCGCTACCACATTCACGATCACATCTGCCGCCACCACCGCAACCCGCAGGAATGGACACGCCATGTCAATGACCAGGCCATCATCACGGGCTGGGCGGGCTACGATGCAAAGACCAACTTTCTGCCCCCGGAACATTTCCTCGCGCACTCGCTGCGCGAACTCATCGACGATGCCTGCCGCTACGGCGAAGCACTCGCCCATCAGGGACCAGACGGAAAAATCCTCGTGGTCATCGATGAAACGGAAGGCCGCCTTCCCTCCAAGGATCGCTGGCACATGGTCTCGGTCCTCGTGACCCTGCAGCATCAGCCCTCGCTCCCGCTCGTGGATCTTCAGGAACGTCTGGCCGCCCTCATCTTCCAGCACCTGCGCTCCGTCGCTGTCACCGACCCCCGCTGGACCTTCGATCCGGATTC
>CAZSDE010000432.1:0-1526 GCA_964605435.1 uncultured Akkermansia sp. | reverse complement strand
CGACAATGGACAGACGGGCCGCAAGCTCGTCATGGATTTCTACGGCCCGCGCATCCCCATTGGAGGCGGTGCCCTCAGCGGCAAGGACCCCAGCCACATCGACCGCACCACGGCCTACGCCGCCCGCAAGGCCTGCGTGGCCGCCGTCGCCGCAGGTGCGCGCGAGGCCTTCGTGCGCGTGTCCTTCGCCCCGGGCCTCAGCGACCCCATCGATGTCACATGGTCGTTTCCCCACGGCGGTCGCCCACCCGCCGACACCGACCTCTCGTTCCACCCCACCGCCTTTCCCCATGGCTCGCTCTGCCAGCTCGGCCGCGGCACCCACTTCTACGATCCCTCCCTCCCATGGAATCAGCCGTGAGCAGCAACCACCATCAGCGGGGCGCAGGCTGCCCGGTTTCGTCCAGCACACGGCGCAGGGTCTGCCCGCCATCGCCGGACCAGTACAGGCCGTCCCCATGCAGAAACCACCATTCCCTGCCTTCCCGGACATCCCCTGCCACCGCCAGCAGCCCACGCTCCGACACTTCACCCCGGCTTTCCAGCCACGACCACTCAAAGGCCCATCGCTCACTCACGGAATACCGACCAGGCCTGACAGGATCGAGCGCCTGCGCAAAACACCGCCCGAACTTGGCATCGCCCTGCGCCGCCGCTCCAAGGGCCGTCACGGGCCGCAGCCATTCGAGCGACTTCGCCCCCGCATACAAGGCCATCTGGCTCCCCGCGAAAACCTGACTCTGCACCCCGTGCGATGTCGCATAGCGCATCTCGTTCACGGACTGCAGGGCCTTGTCGAACATGACATGGTAAAACCCGGTATCGTCCCGTTCATCGGATACCACCAGACTCTTCCCTCCATCAGGCGATAGATATCCTCTCGAAACCTTGTTCGCTGTCTTCACCGCGGGCTCGCCACGCCCCAGCAGCCGCATCCATCGGTCGGGACAGGTGCACACACAGAGATGACTCCGGCCCTGCGCCGGTGCCGGATAATGTTCCTCCCATGGCCACACGACCACAGCAGTGATCCGCTCACCTGCCTGACCCAGCTGCTGCCAAGTCCGTCCGCCGTCTTCACTGCGGAAGAATCCGGCGGACTCGCAACCGGCATAGACAATATCAGGATTGCGCAGGTCATGCGCCAGCACTTCACCGCAAAGCGCCGACGGACCCCGGCCATCGAAGTCGCCGGGAAACTCAAGTTTCTCCCAATGCCGACCAGCATCCACCGTCATCCAGAGCGCACTCGCTGTGCCATCGCCCACGGCACAGAGCATGACCGCTGCATCCCGGGGATCGACAGCCACACTGCGCACCCAGCGGCCCAGTTCACCCATGGGCCCGCTCACGTGCTGCCAGCTCTCCCCAGCATCACCACTGCGCCACAGTCCACGGCCCGCAGACCGCACCAGCACAACACGGCGGTCGGATCGCGCCAGCACCACGCCAGTGAGCCGCTCGCCCCCGGTTCCCTGCGCCACCGGAGGATCGGGGATCGGGCAGTCCGCGGAAACGCCTTCCCG
>CAZSDE010000431.1:0-3791 GCA_964605435.1 uncultured Akkermansia sp. | reverse complement strand
GGACTTGCCACCGCGGTCGTGGGCTCGGGGAATCCCACCCTGGGTCTTGAGATTCCGTTCGACAGCCTGCCGGTCGCCGATTTGGCCGGTGTGCAGATCGAGCGGCGAGTGGGAGCCGCGTTTCCCACCAGCGTGGAGGACACCCTCGCTTTCCCCGTGCTGTCCAGCGCCATCCAGCAAGCCTTCACCTTCCCGGACACCGCTGCGGTAGCTGCTGCCAGTGCGGCCGGCTATTACGGATGGACCCTGCGGTCCCGGCTGCGCATCGACCGGCCGGCCGTCTACACTTTCCAGGTCAGCGGCGGCGATGGCGTCCAGTTGTTCATCGATGGCCGCCGGGCGGCGGGACCGGATGGCGGGCAGGTCGACACCACCAATTTCAGCACCTCATTGCATCTTGATGCTGCCGATCACATTGTGGAATTGCGTGCCTATGAAACCGGCGAAGCGGCAAGCCGACCGGTGCTCACGTATTTCTCTGCCGACGCAGGCGTGTCCACCCAGCCACTGCCGCCCGCCAAGCTGAGGGCCCTCGCGCGTGACCAACTCGCCCTCGGTACGTACACGACGAATTCATCGGAAGGAAGGAGCGTCGCCTTTGCCACCACTGGATTTCAGTCGGTCTTTCCCGAGGGTGCCACGGGTGCACAGGTTGCCGCCAGCCTGCTGCCGGGGTTCCATTTCAACCCGCTCGACACCACCACCGGTGCCACCCACAACATCGACCCGGTAGAACAGGGTGCCATGTCCAGCTACCGCCGTGTCTTCTGGCTGTGGGATAAAAAGTTCCGTTTCAAGGTGGACGTCAATGCCGTCGGGCTCTCCGACGCGGCCCTCACCGTTATCACCGGCCTCCCGTACTTCCGCACGATCGGTCGCAGCTACGACAGCCGGAATTCGGTTCTGCCACCCCAGGTGGCCGCGGGCATTCAGCCAGTTTTGAACATCTGGCTGGCCGAAGGCGAGCCCCTCGAGGTCGGCACCATCTACCGCACGCCGGACCGCCGCTACACGCTCAGTGGCGTGCAGACGGCGATGAACAACTTCGCCAACATCGGTTTCCGCACGATCGGAAATGCAGCGTACAACGGACAGGCTGCCAAGTCCTACCCGATTGCTTCAGTCTCCGCTCCCGGCAGCATGACGCTGAATTTCGCCCCTACGATTTTCCGGACGGAA
This sequence comes from uncultured Akkermansia sp., assembly GCA_964605435.1. GTDB lineage: Bacteria > Verrucomicrobiota > Verrucomicrobiia > Verrucomicrobiales > V1-33 > V1-33. The sequence goes on along the minus strand of CAZSDE010000431.1, from coordinate 2,612 downwards.
CTGGCCATTGGTGAAGGACTCGATTTCTCCAGCACCGAGGCGATTGATACGCAGTTGACGCCCGACCTTCCGGACGGTGCGGTGCTCGTTTCCGTCACCGCCAATAGCCAGCCGAAAGTTTCCTCCCCCGATGTCACGAAAGACGAGCCCGGCTGGACCGGTGGCGAGGGCAGCCCATGGCAATGGGATATTGTTGGAAAGAAATGGTTTCCACTCAAGCCGGGCACCTATGCGCTCGAGTGGAAGGACCGGAATACCGGGGAAAGCTACCAGATGGAAATCACCGCCGATTTTCCGACGGCCACCCGGCAACTCGTGCTGGAGGATGATGCCGGGAACTACCTGATCAATGCTGCTGACCACCGCGCGACCTACACCTTTGATGGCACCGCAGCCACCTTCCCGGCAACCCCGGGCGCACACTACCGTTACGTGGTCTCGCCAGCAGAGGAGTCGCTTTTCCCGGTCGATCTCGATCCGGCAACCACCGACCGCTGGAAATTCCTCCGGCAGGCATTTTCAACACAGAGCACCGCCAAGATCGACAAAACCGGAGCCGTGCCACGCTTCACGGAGAGTTCTCCGGATACCCGCACGGTTCTTGTCTTCAGCTATCGACCGACCACCGGAGTGGGTAGCGGTGACCTCAGCCGCGAGCAGATCGCCGTGAGGGTGGTCAGCTCTCTGGACCACACGGCGCACGAAAAAAGCGGACCCCCGCAGACGGTGGCCCGCAGCATCACCAGCCCGGACGATACGGCAGGCTACGGCTCGGGTTACATCGTCCATGAGGTCTCGAACTATAATGCCTCGATTTACGACCGCAGCGCCCCAGTCGGAAAGTGGGGTCCGGTATTCCCAGTCAACTGGGGCGGCCTGTACACAGAGGAAACCGGCCGCCGTCTCAGCATCGGTTACTATGAAAACCCCGGATCCGATGCGTCCAGCACCGTTCACCCGCCGGTCGGCTGGCCTTACGTGGTGACCCACTATGACGAGGTCGAATATCCTTCCGACGAGGACGATTCCGTCCCTGCGATCTACATCGCCAGCCAACTGGGCAGCGAAGGGGTCGGGCAATCACTGGAAACCCCTAAGCCGCAGCTGATCTTTGATCCGGCCAAGTATGCCAATCTCACGGTCTATCAGCAACCGGACCGCGACCTGCCGGGCTTCAACCCGAACGAGGAACACGCCCTCGTCGCGCCCTCGAATCTCGCCGCCATGACCGGCGACAACTCACGAAACATCGGTCAGAGCGCCTTCTTCGCCCTGCAGGGTCACATCAACCGCACCGACGAGGGTGAAACCGATGAATACACCTCGCAGCCTTTTGTGCTCGCTCAGTACACCGATGTGGCCACGGGCCAGCCCCGCATGACCGCCTACCGCGTGCGGATCACCCGCGGATTCGATCCCAACGGCGCGCCGCTCGCGGGCACGGCGGAGTTCCCCGCCCGCGATCCGGAGACCCATCTTCCCGTCGACAGGGAAGGGAAGCCGGTTCCCCAGCCAGAAAATCCCCAGTATGACTTCAGCACGGTCACCTTCGCGGGTAATCTGGTCGTCCCCTTCTACCCCATGAATCTCGTCATGGGCGGACGTATCCTCGCACAGAACGGGGGCCGGAATGTCTCCTTCAAGGTCGCCACTTCCCCGACGAGTTCCACGGACACCAACCAGCAAACCCTCTGGCATGACAAGAACAAGGTTCCCTGGGTCGTGGCCGGCGATGTGGTCGATTACGTTGAGGACCGCGTCCCCGGCCGCTTCGAATACCGATTCTGGTACCCTCTGGCGCAGGGCTTCTGGCTCGGGGAGGGTGCAGAAGCCAAAGCAAATGGGACTCCGGTCTGCTGGCTGCCCGCCAACGACGCCGGAGCCCCTCCAGAGGACCTCGCCGGCTTCACCGACGGCAGCTTCAAGGCGCAGAACATTGCCTACCAAGCCTACTGGAAGGAAAACTACCCGGTGCTCAAACGCGGGGAAACCCTGGCCTACACCGGCGGCGAGTACAAAGCCGACCATCCCGCCGCGCCCGGACTGCCCGGTGTGATCAACTGGGCTTCCGCTGAGGTCGCCTTTGATTCCGCGACCCGCGACATGGACCTCGGCATCGAGGACAGCGAGCATTTCAACGCGCGCTTCATGCGACTGCTCGACCGGCACGATGTGGAGTTCGCGCGCGAAGCCCTTCCGGAAGACCTCAGCCCGCAGCATCCGGACAAGGTCACCGTGAGCGGCCCAAGATGGTACTTCAAGGAACTCACAGGCTCCCTCAGCCGCCGCTTCTTCTACGACAGCCTGGCCGGCCGCCTCGTGCTGCTGGGACGACTCAATGACCTTGATGGCGGAGATCCTAAACTCACGCAGACACCGATTGGAATCGCCACCCTCGAGCCCAACCGTCTCATCCTCTTCCGTCCTCCCTCCGACCTCCCCGACCAGCGCGCCTGGATGGATCTCGACGATGGCTTGCGCCTCTTCAGCCCAGCCCACTACGCTGATATCTTACCAGACTTTGGCGTGCGGCTGGTCGTCCGATGCAGCCGCGGGCCACCGGCCTACGACGACGCCCCCTTCCTCGCCGCCGGCCTCGACGTAGAGGATCT
>CAZSDE010000430.1:0-3793 GCA_964605435.1 uncultured Akkermansia sp. | reverse complement strand
CAAACTCTTCCGTGGCCCGCAGCGCCCCGTCTCCGTGCGGCGCTCGGGGATGAATGAAATCCTCGTCAAGCACACCATCAACAGCGCGGGCGGACTCCCGGACAACTACAACGACATCATCAATATCGTCAGCTTCCGCAGCGACAGCGTCGGCCCGGCCCGCATGGAAATGGAACGCTTCAGCAACAGCTGGCTCGACGAATTCTATCCGGAAGGGTCGGACGGCACGCAGTTCAAGCTCGAGGGCATCCGCGTCCCCACCCTCACCTTCGCCAACGGCACCATTCCCGCCGGAAATCCGGAAGGCATCAAGAACCTCACCACCAATGGCATGGGCTGGGTCGTGCAGCTCGACCTCGCCGACCTCGGCACGGACGGGGGACAGTACCGCCATGGCTTCCGCTGGCTCAATAATTTCTCCCGCAACGACAATGTCCGCTTCGTCCAGCTCTGCCGCACCCTGAGCCTCCCGGTGGGTACGGCGGATCAGGCCCTCGCCTTTGAACGCGCCATCGAACCCCTCATGGATGTGGACGAATGGATGCGGGTCTTTGCCATGATGTCGCTCTTCGGCATCGGCGATGTCTACTCGCAGCCACCGGGCACGGTCTCGAACATCAGTAATCCGCATAATCTCAATTTCTACATGCCCCCCACCCCGGACGGCCGCATCAGCGCCATCCCGTGGGACTGGAATTTCGTGTTTTCCCAGGCAGCCACCGCTCCGCTGACAGGCGACAAGAATATTCAGAAGGTCATCAACCGCCCGCGCTTCCGCCGACTCTTCCTCGGCCACCTCAAGCACCTCGCCGACACGGCCTTCAATGCCACCTACCTCAATCCATGGCTCGCGCACTACAGCGAAGTCACTGGCGAATCGTACACGGGCTACGCTGGCAACATCACGAGCCGGGTCACCTACGTCCGCAGCCAGATCAATGCCCAGATTCCTCCAGTCGCCTTCACCATCACGACGAATGGTGGGAACGATTTCTCGACGGACGCCCCGAGTGCCATCATTGAAGGCGATGGCTGGGTCGATGTCCGCAGCATCCTTCTCAATAACTCGCCGGCGTCCCTCCCGGTCACATGGACGGACAACAATTCATGGCGCATCTCCGTTCCGCTCGCCGCAGGAGAAAATGCCATCACCCTGACGGCCACCGACCTCTCGGGGAAAACCGTCGGCACCGATACCATCCGGATCACCAATACTTCGGCAATCGTGCCAGCCAGCGCGGCCAACCTCGCGATCTCGAAGATCCACTACAATCCGGTCGCTCCGGCGGGCGAGTTTGTCGAACTCATGAATATCTCGGCAACCGCCACCGTCGACCTCTCGGGCTGCTCGTTCACCGATGGGATCCGCTACGACTTCCCGCCCAATTCGCTCATGGCTCCGCTGGCCCGGCTCGTCATTCCTGCCTCGGCCTTTCTCGAGGCCACTGCCCTCAGCAATGCCGGGGAGACGCTCACCCTGACGGCCCCGGGCGGCGTTCCCATCCGCAGTGTCACCTACAGCGACAAAGCCCCATGGCCCACGGAACCAGACGGAAGCGGTCCGTCGCTCGTCCTCATCCAGCCAACCTCGAACCCGGACCACAACCTCCCGCAGAACTGGCGGCCGAGCACGTCCCTCAATGGCAGCCCAGGCACCGCCGACAGCATTCCGTTTACAGGGAATCCCGGAGGCGACGACGATTCCGATGGCTGGAATAACCTCCTTGAATACGCCCTCGGCCCCAACCCGCAGCCCACCATCACCCCGAGCCCGGACGGCACCACCTTCTCCATTCCAAGAATCCCGGGAGCGGACGACGCCGCCATCACTGGAGAAGTCAGCCCGTCCCTCGCCTCATGGTCACCTGCCGAATTCATCGGCTCCACCGCCACCAGCCTCACCTTCCGCATCCCCGACACCCTCCGCACGTCCACCAGACTCTACCTCCGGGCCAAAGTCCAGCTCCGCTGAAGAACAGGACCTTATCACGGCGACACAAGGGACGGGTCTGGTCCTTTACACTTTCCGTCCCTTCCGTCCCTTCTGCCGCTGAAACCACCGGGGAACAAATCCCGCGCCCTCACGGCTCTGGCCGCGTCCTCAGGAAGCCGCCACGGCCGCCCGTTCTGGCATCAGGTAGCCGAGCAATTCCGCGAGGGTGTCGCGCATGGCATGGCGGTCGACGATGCGGTCGACGAGGCCGTGCTCGAGCATGAATTCCGCGGTCTGGAATCCCGGGGGGAGTTTCTGATGAGTTGTCTCGCGGACGACGACTGGGCCAGCGAAGCCGATGATGCTGCCTGGTTCTGCGAGGATGATATCGCCGAGGGTGGCGAACGAAGCGGTGGTTCCGCCGAAGGTCGGATGGGTGAGGACCGAAATGAAGGGCAGTCCGGCTTCGTGATGCAGCGCGAGGGCACCGCTCGTTTTGGCCATCTGCATGAGGCTAAGAATGCCTTCGTGCATGCGGGCTCCGCCGGAAGCCGACACAATGATGCAGGCCCGGCGCTCTGCGGTGGCCGCCTCGATGGCGCGCGTCACCTTTTCCCCGACCACGCTGCCCATGCTGGCTCCCTGGAAGCGGAAGTCCATGACGGCGAGGGACACTGGATGATCCTTGATGGTGCCGCGGCCCGTCACGACGGCTTCGTTGACACCTGTCTTCTTGCGGTTGGCCTCTACCTTCTCGGTGTATGCCTTGAAGCCGAGCGGATTTTCCGTGCGCAGATCCTCGTCCATGGGCTGCCATGTGCCTTCGTCGATGAGCGAGGCAATGCGTGCGGCGCTGTCGAGCGGTTGGTGGTGCGCGCACTTCGGACAGACCCGCAGATTCGCGGTCAGTTCGATCTCATGCAGCATGGCCTTGCACTTGGGACATTGCTGCCATTGCCCCTCGGGCATGTCCTTTTTCTTCTCGCCGAAGTTCTTGAGAGAGAATTTCCGGAAAAATGCCATGATTCAGAAAGTGAAGATTTCCGACGGAAAAACCAGCGCCGTCACTTCCTCATATACGGTAGCCGGGAGGCTGTGGCTTCCACGGAAGGAATGCCTTCGATGAGATCGGCGATGGCATCCCAGTGGCCCGAAATGAGGGCTTCGCGTGCGGTATCGGGGATATGGACCGGGAAACTGCGGTCGCCGCAGTGCACGCGGCAGGCATCTACGTCAATCGTCACGGTCACGCTGGGATCTGCTTCCACGGCGGCCCGCAGATCCGCGAGATCAGCTGCGGTGGCCACCGCGCAGGGAATCCCCAGCGTCGTGCAGTTTCCAAAGAAAATCTCCGCGAAGCTTTCTGCGATGACTGCGCGGAATCCGTAGCGGTAGATAGCCTGGGGGGCGTGTTCGCGTGAGCTGCCGCAGCCGAAATTCACGCCCGCCAGCAGGATCGACGCCCCTTTGAAGCGTGCGTCATTGAGCGGATGTTCCTTGTCGCTGCCATCGGCATGCTTTCTAACATCATAAAACAGGTATTCTCCCAGTCCATCGAACGTCACGCACTTCATGAAGCGCGCCGGAATGATCCGGTCGGTATCGATATCTGATCCCGGGATGTGAACCGCGGTGCCGCTGACCTTGACAATTTTTTCCAGTGCCATGCGGGAGGGGATTCACCGCTCTGCCTCATTCCGCAAGGGAAACTCCCGAATTCGAGGGTTTCCGCATGTGATTTCATGGAATGCGTGGTCCATGCCGATGCTCTGCGGTGGAGTGGAATCGGCAGTGATTGCTGCACTGTTTTATGCCCGTTTTCGGGATGATTGGCGTCTCCTTCTGGAAAACAGAACAGGC
>CAZSDE010000429.1:2804-3799 GCA_964605435.1 uncultured Akkermansia sp. | reverse complement strand
ACGGTGGCTGAACAGGGATCCGATCGGGGAAGAGGGCGGGGTGAATCTTTATGGGTTTGTGCAAAACAACCCGATCGGCCTATACGACCATGATGGCAGGTTTTTCAACATAGTTGGAGGACTAGTTAGTGTGGGGCTTGGTTATGGAATCGCAACTCTTACTGGACAGGATTATTCGATTGGGGAGGGTTTAGTTGATTTTGTGCTTGGCGCAGCGGGGCCAGGAATTTTGGGCAAGGTAAAGGATGCATATAAGGCCTGTAAAGCTGTTAAGTACGAGGCCAAATTTGTGCAGCAATCAATTAAGGCACAAAGGCGTGCTTTCGATCCGGTTACCGGAGAAAATATAGGCGCGACCATTGAGAAATCAGTAGTTAGAGAATGGACTCTTCGCGTTAGTGCCGGTGAGGTGTTGTGGGAAACGTCTGGACTTGCCGTTTACCATGCGGCTAAATATTTCGTCAAAGATCATATCAAAAATGATACTCAGACTATTGATAAAATAGATGGCTTTATAGAGCACACTGTTTATCCGGACGGGAAGACAAAGACTAACTACAAAACTAGTACGGAAAAGACGGAAACGCCGATCTCCAGTGGGGACCTCCCCTCATCTCTGGAACCTAAGCCTTGAAATAGAATAATTTACTGGCAGCTGTATGAAAAGTTCAGATCTGAATTTAGTGATTGTAATCGCAATAGGTCTTTTTGCTTATGCAGCTACATGCTTCTTGACGAAATGCCTGAGTCCGCGAGTCCTATCGCGTTTTGAATTTTCTGTAAGTAGTGTGATCTTCTTGGCGTCATTCTTTATAAGCGAGAGCGACGTGGATTCAGATCGTTATAAAAACTATCCTGATTTGTATATAATGCTTAGGGTCTTCGGTGGTATAGGAATTTTTTTCTCCGGCGTTAAAATTTGGAGGTTGCGATAGTTCCAATCCGAGGAATTGAGGAAGAAAGGCATCCGGAGAAAGTTTATAGGCTGTCATAGC
>CAZSDE010000429.1:0-2794 GCA_964605435.1 uncultured Akkermansia sp. | reverse complement strand
GAAATGAGAGTGTCCGGGGCGGAATCACCGAACCGAACCAATGAGGAAGAGCCGAATCACCGAGAGTGAGGTCGTGGCGATCCCTCAAGGAAGCCGATGGAGGCCTGAAGGTCGCCGAAGTATGCCTCGCCGCGCTACCAGTCCGGGTTTTGCAGCGGTCTCCGTGGTTGTCACCATTTGGTCACCACGGGTATTTGTCAGGTGGGAAAAAGCGGGGGAGGGGGTGCTGCTTGATACCGTTGTTTATTTTCCGATGCAGAATTGGGAGAAGATGACGCCGAGGAGGTCTTCGGTATCGGTGCGGCCGGTGATGTCGCCGAGGGCTTCGAGGGCTTCGCGGAGGTCGAGAGACGTGAATTCCGGGGCGGCTCCGGCGTTCAGTTGGGAGAGGGCGGCGTTGAGGGCGTGGTGGGCGCGGTGGAGGCAGTTGAGGTGGCGTGCATTGACGGCGGCGTCGGTGTCTCCGCCTTCGCTGGGGATGCCTGTGATGGTGGTGGTGATGGCGGTGATGGCTTGGTCGATGCCGTGGCCGCTGAGGCAGGAGACGGGGATGCCGTTGGATCCGGTCCAATCCGGGTGGATACCGAGGTCGGCTTTATTGAGCAGGAGGAGGCGGAGTGGGGGAAGCGGGTCCGGGAAGGCGAGCCGGAGGGAGGGGGGGAGGGTGGCGTCGACGACTTCCATGAGGAGGTCGGCTGAAGCCAGTTGCTGTCGGGTGCGGGCCAAGCCGTCGCGGAGTCCGGCAGTGTCCACGAGGCGGACGGGGATGCCGCCGAGCATGACGGTTTCCTCGATGGTGTCGCGGGTGGTTCCGGCGGTGCCGCTGACCATGGCGCGTTCGAATCCGAGGAGGCGGTTGAGGAGGCTGCTTTTACCGGCATTGGGGGCACCGGCGATGACCATGCGGACGCCTTCGCGGAGGAGTCGGCCCTTGTCTGCGGTGGCCATGAGTTGTTCGAGGCCTGAAGTGACGGTGGCGATGCGGGCGTGGAGGGCGGCACCGGTATCCGGATCAATGTCTTCCTCCGGGAAGTCGATCCATGCTTCGAGGTGGGCGAGGGCGGCGAGGAGTTGGTCGCGGAGGGCCGTGATGGTTTGGCCGATGCGGCCTTCCAGCTGGCGCTGGGCGGCGCGCAGGGCGAGGTCTGATTGGGCCGCGATGATGTCCATGACCGCCTCCGCCTGGGTGAGGTCGAGTTTGCCATTGAGGAAGGCGCGTCGGGTGAATTCGCCTGGTTCGGCGGGTCGGGCACCGGCGGCGAGCAAACGTTCGAGGATGCGGCGGGTGACGAGCGGGCCGCCGTGGCAGGTGATTTCGACGGTATCTTCACCGGTGAAGCTGGCTGGGCCGCGGAAGGCCGTGGCGAGGACATCGTCGAGCGCATGGCCGGCAGGGTCCGTGATGGTGCCGTGGACTGCGCGTCTGGGTCGGAGTGGACCGCGTCCTTGGAAGATGGCTCCCGCGATGGACCATGCCTGCGGGCCGCTCAGGCGGAGGAGGGCGACCGCGCCGGTGCCGGCTGGGGTGGCCACGGCGGCGATGGTATCGGGCTGGTAGGGGCCGGGCGTCATGGGCATGCGCCGGAGCCGGTCAGGAAGCCGAGCGGGACGCGAGCCAGTCGCGCAGGACCGCGATGAACTTCTCGTTCTGGGGCATGGTGCCTACGCTGACGCGGGTCCATTCCGGCAGTTTGTACGAACGCATGGCGCGGAGGATGACGCCGCGGCGGAGGGCGTACTGGAAGAGGTCGTCGCCGTCGCCGGTTTTCACGAGCACGAAGTTGGCGTGACTGGGAATGAATTCGAGACCTAGTTCGGTGAAGGTTTTCTCGAGGTAGGCGCGGCCGGTGCGGTTGACCGAGCGGGTGTGTTCGATGTGTGCGTCGTCGCTGAGTCCGGCGAGGGCTCCGGCTTGGGCGATGGCATTGGCATTGAAGGGCTGGCGGGTTTTCTGGAGGACGTCGGCGAGGGGTTTGGGGGCGATGCCGTAGCCGATGCGGAGGCCGGCCAGTCCCTGGATTTTCGAGAAGGTGCGCATGACGACCACGTTGCGTCCGGCGCGCACGTATTTGAGGGTATCGAGGGGTTCGTCGAGGAATTCGTAGTAGGCTTCGTCGAAGATGACGATGACGTGTTCCGGGACTTTGGCCATGAAGCGGTCGATTTCGTCCTGGCGGCAGAGGGTGCCGGTGGGGTTGTTGGGATTGGCGATGAAGATTTCGCGGGTCCGCGGGGTGATGGCGGCGGCCATGGCGTCGAGGTCGTGCTTGAAGCCTGGGTCTGGGATTTCGACGGTGGTGGCACCGAAGAGGGTGGCCATGAGTTTATAGACCACGAAGGCGTGCTGGGCCGTGATGACTTCGTCGCCGGGTTTGAGGAAGGCATGGCCGACGAATTCGATGATTTCGTTCGAGCCGTTGCCGAGGACGATGTTGCCCATTTCGAGGCCGAATTTCGCGGCGATGGCGTTGCGGAGTCGGTAGCCACCGCCGTCCGGGTAGATTTCCGCGTGGGCGAGGGCGTCCTGCATGGCGGCGACTGCCATGGGGGATGGGCCGAGCGGGTTTTCATTCGAGGCGAGCTTGACGATTTCCGACGGGTTGAGGCCGAGTTCGCGGGCGACTTCCTCGATGGGTTTGCCGGGTTCGTAGGCGACGAGGTCTTTGAGTTGGGGATTGGCTTGGCTCCAGATGTCGGACATGGGGGTGGGGGGGATGGTGGAAGGGGAGGGTTGGTGCAAGGGCGGGGCTGAGGGGCGTGCGGTGAGGCGGTCAGTGGTGGGGTGAGGCGAGTT
>CAZSDE010000428.1:0-3801 GCA_964605435.1 uncultured Akkermansia sp. | reverse complement strand
AGTCATGTTGCCGCAGATCAATCCAAGGTGTGGTTCACGGTCGGCATCACCGACGGGAGGACGCCCGGTGCGCAGGGAATTCATCCATGCTCCGCCGCGCTTGCTGTCGCGCGGATGCCAGTCGGCATAGAACGAACCGAGATGCACGCCGCGGGAATTGCGGATCTCGTAGAACTTCACTTCCGGGTGCCAGACTTCCACGGCCTCGGCTGCGGTTCCTTCCGGGCGTTCTGTTCCCGGGGCCACGAAAACGACCGGGCACTCTCGGATCTCGATCGCGAAGAGGCGCTCGCACAGCCGGAACATGCCACTGAGGACGCCGTCGATGGGAAACCACGGGCGCAGTTCCTCTTCATCGAAAGCATAGAGGGCGCGACGGCGTTTTTCGGTCCAGTAGGCCACCTCCCATGGCTGCAGGGGCTCCGCCGGGGTCCGCAGCTGCTCGGCGCGGAATTCCTGAAGTTCGCGGCACTGACGGCTGAAGGCGGTGGTAATGCGGGCATGCAGATCCGTCACGAAATCGAGCGCGCGCTCGCCGTTGCGCGCCATGCGGCGTTCCAGCACGAGGTCTGCAAAGTGTGCCTTCCCCATGAGGGCAGCCTTTTCCTGCCGCAGCGCAAGAATCGAACGGAGCAGCGGCGTATTGTCCCATGGATCATCGCGGCCAACCCGGCTGCTCGCTTCCCATGCGCGCCGACGGAGTTCCCCATCGTCGAGGTGCTCCAGCACCGCCATCAGACTCGGAACCTTCAGAGTAAACCGCCACACCGGCCTTTCCGCCGTCCCAAGCCCCTTCGCGCGCGCATCCGCGAGGGCGGCGGCCCGGGCCGAATCCGGCAGACCGGCAAGCTTCGCCTCGTCATCAATTAGCATTTCCCATGAATTGGTCGCGTCGAGCACGTTCTCGGAAAACTTCTGCGTGTCGCGCGCCAGTTCGGCCTCCAGCGATTCGAGGCGCTTCCTTGCCTCTGGTGGGAGATCGGCCCCGCTCTGCCGGACATCCGCCAGAGTTTCCTCCAGAAACCGGCGCTGCACTCCTTCCAGCCGGGCGGCTTCCGGAGTTCCTGCGAAGGTGCGGATCACATCCCAGAGCGATTCATTGAGGTACAGGCCCGCGAAGAATTCGGAGACCTCGGGCAGCATGGCGTTGTAGGCTTCCCGCAGCTCTGGGGAATTGCACACGCTGTCGAGATGACTGACAAGGCCCCATGCGTCATGCAGTGGCGTGAGCGCGTCCTCAAAGGCCTGCAGCACACTTCCGAAATTCATCCGGCCCCGGTCCGTGCGGCAGAGGGCCTCAATGCTCTCCCGCGCCTGCTCCAGCGCCTTCCGGATGTCTGGGCCGATCCGCTCGGGGGTCAGCTGCGACCACGGAATATGAAACGGCGATGCAAGGAACGGATGCTGGAAAGACATGCAGTGAAGTCAGGAATGGGTTGATCATGCGCTCCATGACCCCGGGAGGCAAGCGCGCCGGTGCCCGCTGCGGGTCGGTTCGGTGGCGCAGAATCCGGCCGGTGATCACAGACCAAAGCCTGGCGGCAGACCCATGCCGGAAGTCATCTTCTTCATTTCGCCTGCGGCGAGGTTGCGGCCAGCTTCGAGAGCCTGGCGCACCGCCGAAAGCACGAGGTCTTCGAGGATTTCGACGTCTCCGGGATCCACCACGGAAGGATCGATGCGGATGGATTGAATGTCTCCCGCGGCGGTGGCCTGCACGCGGACCTTACCGGCGGCCGCGGATCCTTCCACGGTCTTCTGGGCCAGTTCCGCCTGCACGCGCTGCATATCCTGCTGTGCGCGCTGCGCCTGCTTGAGAAGCTTGCTGAAATCCATGCGGCATCCCTAGACCGGAAAAGCAACACGCGGGCAAGTGCGGAAATGGGGACTTCACGTGAATTCCATCCCGCACTGATGACAGTAGCGCGCCCGGAAATCGTGATCGTCCCAGCCGCACTCCGGACAGCAGCGCCGCTGCCGCGAACGCGACATCTCGCGTCCGATCTCGGCAGTCATGACCCCTGTTGGTACCGCAATGATCGCAAATCCCGTCAGCATGATCACCGAGGCCATGAATTTCCCGGCCACCGTGATGGGAGCGACATCCCCGTAGCCCACCGTGGTGATCGTCACGATCGCCCAGTAGATGGACTGCGGGATGTTCGCGAACTCCGGATTCGCATCGCTCTCCAGTACGTAGACGATCGTTCCCTCCACGAGCACGAGGGTGAGCACGGCTGTCAGGAAGATGAGAATCTTGCGGCGGCTGGCGCGGATGGCATTGAGCAGCAGACTGGCTTCCCCCAGATACTCGGCCATTTTGAGGATGCGGAACATGCGCATGAGCCGCAGTACCCGCACGGCCATCAGGAAGTGCGAACCCGGCAGCAGCAGTTCCAGGTAGCCCGGCAGAATCGAGATGAGATCAATGATGCCGAGGAAGCTCAGCGCATAGCGCCCTGGCCGCCGCACGACTGCAAGGCGCAGCAGATACTCGGCCGTGAAGAGCAGGGTGAATCCCCATTCAAGAATCTGAAACAGCCGCAGGTTCCCTGCCCGGATTTCCTCGACACTCTCGAGCATGACGACGATCACGCTGCAGGCGATCAGAATCAGCAGCACCACATCGAAGATCCAGCCGGCCCGCGTGTCGGAATAGAATATGATGCGGCGCAGCCTCTCCCGCCAGGCTGGCTGAACTGGGTCGTGATCCATGATCCGCCTTTCTACGCTTCCGGGGAATCGCCGCAAGCCCTGCCTGCATGGTCAGGGCAGCCGGTTTTCCCGGTAGGCAGCCAGCGCTTTCCGCAGAGAAGCGCCAAGGGCCTTCTCGCCAGCGGATACCGCGGCCGTGAGAGCTTCGGTGGCCGTGGCAGCCGCTCCCCTGAAGTTTCCGTTGGCTGCCTGCGCGGCCGCCAGCGTGTCGAGGACAAAGGGCGATTTTCCGCCGCTCAGCTGGTTGGCCTTCGTGGCCATGGCGAGGGCTTCGGCTGGCTTCCGCAGATCCCTCGCAGGACCGGTGGCCAGCAGGCCTGCGAGGTTGTTGAGCAGGCTCACATCTTCCGGAGCCCGCGTCAGCCCGGTCTCGAGGCAGTGGATCGCATCCGCCATCTGTCCGGCCTCCGCGAGCTTTCCTCCCAGCGCTCCGGCCATCGCCGGAAAGTCCCGGTGGCGTTCCAGCAGACGGGCATGTCGGCGGAAGAAAGCCGCGGCTTCCCCGAGATGACCACCCATGGTGAGGTCGTTCAGCCAGAACGATGGATCGGGCGCGGCGGGTTCCACGAGCCAGCGTCCCGGAAATGGAAGCGCCGCGTCGTAGCGCTCCGCCCCGTTCCGGGCCGCGGCGGCGTCGCGCAGGATCCGGTCCGCTCCGGTCCTGCCGCGGTAGATGGCCACCAGCCGGCCCCGCCCATCCAGCAGAAAACTGGTCGGAATCGGGAGGCTCACAATTGCTCCGAAGAGCTGACGGTGCGCCGATCCGAGACGCCGGAATGCTTCATCGGTCAGCAATCCTGCCGGGAAGGGAACAGCCTCCTTCCGCAGCCATGCCCATGCGTCCTGCGGCTTCGTGCGGTGCAGTTCATCGCGGCCATCCGCGCAGAGCAGCACCGGCGTGACCCCGGCCGCCTTGAACTGCGCGGCGGCTTCCTTCCATTCCGCCAGTTCGCTGCGGCAATCCGGACACCATGAAGCAAAGAGGTTGAGAAGGATCGGTCCCTCCGCGTCGCTGATGGACCATGCACTGCCGTCGGGCCGCTGCGAAGGCAGGGCAGGGAAGGGGACAGGATGAAAGAGGGTCAC
>CAZSDE010000427.1:0-3810 GCA_964605435.1 uncultured Akkermansia sp. | reverse complement strand
ACGAGGATTCAGGTGATGGATGCCAGTGTGAAGGGGAAGACCGCCACCGGGTACCTGTGGACCTACAGCCATCCGAAAGGACAGGTGGTTTACCGCTATCATCCTGGAAGGGGAGGCAAGCACGCCCGGGACGATCTCCGTTCATTCCGCGGATGGCTGCAGAGCGACGGCTATGAAGTGTACCGCAGCATGGCCCGCCTGTTCGGCGAGGAGGTGAAGCACTGTGCCTGCATGGCCCATGTGCGACGGAAGTTCGTGGAGATCGTGCGTGCGAACAAGGACGCCGCCGGGTTCAGCGCCATCGTGGACACCGCGGCGGCAATCGTCGCACGCATCGACGAACTCTACGGGATCGAACGCGAAATGAAGGAAGCCCATGCCGGCACAGTGCAACGCGAGGAGGTGCGTGCGCAGCGGAGCCTGCCGCTGTTCGATGCGCTCATGAGCGAGCTGAACCGTGTGGCGATGGATCCGGACCTTCTGCCCGGCAGCGGGCTTTCGCGGGCATGCGCCTACGCGCTGCGGCTGCGCAGTGAACTCCGCAGAAGCCTCAGCAACGGGGTGACGGAGATCGACAACAACCGCTGCGAACAGAGCATCCGTCCAGTTGCCCTCGGCAGAAAGAATTGCCTTCGGCCATGCGGAATGCCGCCTGCGGCGGGATCGGCAAGCCGCTCCGCGGCAGGGCGTTGGCTCCACGTGGGCAGCCAGGGTGCAGCGCCCTCTGTGGCGGCAATCATGAGCCTTGTGGAGAGCTGCAAGAGGATGGGAATCAATCCTCGCAACTACCTTGAAGACGTGCTGCCGCAGCTCGCGTCGGCACACCCGGACAAGGTTGCCGACCTTGCGAAGACCCTGACACCATCCAGATGGCAAGCCGCCCGCGTGTCAGTCGCCACCGCAGCGTGATGGGTTGCTGATACGGTTACCAACCAATAGAACAAGCTCAGTCGCTCCTCTCGCATCCTCATCCGTTGCGCGTCAGAAAGCAAGGCATCGAAGGCCTCTGAGTTCGCAAGTCGGTGGTATCGCCCTGTCTAAGCTTGCTTGTCTGAGAGTGGCGTCGTCACACGGTAGGCCAAATGAATCAGGGATGGGCCAGCCAACGCAACCAGCAGAAACATCGCTCCCACCCATAGACATCGGGCTACCGTGGATTCAGGAATCAGCTTCATCGAGTGCAGCTGCGTGGTCGGGCGAACGCGGAGGCCATCCACGGCGGAGAGGGAAGCCCGAATTCAAAGAGGGACGTTACCCGCCGTTGGATGTGCCGACTTGTTGTGCTTGGGCTTTCATGCGGTCCACGTTGTCTTGGGCCAGCAAGAGCTCGTAGCAATCAGAGTAGACTCGCAACTCGAACCATTCACTATCACAAAATCCTGTAAGCTCGAAATAGTGGCCTTCCTCTGAAGGCTTGTCACCCGAATCTTCCAAAGTGCATCCAATCAACTTCGAAACATCAGGCTCAAGGTGGAAATTACGATCATCCGGCCACATTCGAAGCTCAATCTTACGTGGGGCGTGAAAGCAGCAGACACACTCTCCGAGGGACAAATCCTCGCGACTCTCATTCCACGGGTCGCCGAGACTCATCGTGAATCGGTCGAAGGTGAGACAAATCTTACTCGGCTTCAGTTCCAGGGCGGTGATCTTTGCATCACCCGGCCAGCAGTAGTCAAAATGCTCGCGAGGTGGTGTCTTCATTTCTTGCACAACAGTTTATTATTTCACTATATCTGGTGGAATATCCATCTGCAAACGGGGCGTTCGGCCGGGTGTCTTTTTCTTCCAACTGCGTGAAATTCAATGGATATAATCACCTCTTGGCCACAATATCCGAACCAACAGAATGGGCAAGAGCTTTCAACGACGCTTTGGATTTGCTGAGGAACAAAGTGGTGCCGACGCCGGGGCCATCAAAAATTTATGTGACTTCACACCGCATCTGCGGCCTTAGTGCATTCCATGCGTGCATTCACAGTTCAAGGTGAGAGTCCCGCCCGGAATCTCGACGAGGTATTGGCAAGAATGGAGGCATTCGGCGCGGTGGGCGTCGAGTGCGTGGCGGTGCGTCGGGCCGTCGGGATTCTTTTGAGGTGGGCGGAACGGAGGCAACGGACGCCTGACCGGACCGCGGGGATTGCGTGGCTGCGGGCGGTGAGCGAGCGGCTTGAACCGGAACGTCAGGCATGCGTGAAGGCCTGCCTGGCCACGTGGTTCCACCTGACTGGCGGGGCGTGGGTCCTCGAAAAGGTCTGTCTCTTTGTCCGTTATCGGCCCTGCTCCTGCTGGCCATAGAGGCGCAGCATCTCCGCACCTGCCTTGCGGCCTGCCTCGGAAAATTCCCCGAGCCATTGGTTGACTTCAGCTGCCCGGGTCTCAATCGATAGCAATCCCAGCATGTCCTCGCCCGTGGGCTCTGTGACCCTGTGACTGTCAGCAATCTGCTGGCGGATCTCTCTCTGATGGGCTTCCGGGGGAGGCAGCAAATGACTGAGACTTGTGGCTGTCCTGCGGAAATCAGACACGATTATGTCCAGCGCTGGCTTCGCGGCGTCGAAGCTCTTCTCGTCCCTGACCGTAGCGATCAACTCCTTGAATCGTCTCTGGGCACCATGGAATCCTGCAATGGCCTCCCTGTGAGGGTCCGAAATCTGGGCCGATGCTGCAATCCCGCTCTGCGAAGGCCGCTCGCAACCGATCGCGGGGACTAAGACCACCACCAGCATGGCAAGACGACGCTTCATTTGCTGCAGGCGAGGTGGGATCGGCCACCATGGGCGGTTGAGCGGGCGGGCGTGGCCCGCCGTGGCTGGAACTCGGAACCTCATCATTATCTCAAACTCAAGATGCATGTCGTCCAGTGGTCAACCACCGCGCCCACACAGAGATTTACCCACAAACCCGCGAAACTCCCTCTTCATCAACATGCCGGAAGACCCCGGCCCACTGCCCGCGATTGGGAAAAATCACACGGACTTTCCGGTGCCAGGCTCTGTCCATTCCAAGGTTTCGCGAATAGGTCTGTCTCGTTGTCCGCGTGTCTCGTTGTCCGCGGAAGGGCAGGGAGCAGGACCGCGACGCCGGTCGGCCTTTGTCAGGCTGCCGTGAAGGTTGCGGGCCAACACGAAAGCCGGGGTCGTCCCGCCCGTATGATTGTATACTCATGAATCGACGCCAACTGCTTCCTTGTTTCGCTCTGCCATGGCTTGCCGGATTTCCTGCGGGGAATGCAGGAGCCGCAGAGGCTCCGCCGGATGTGGAGCTTGAGCTGACGGCCGAAGCTGGGGAGATCCCGATCCTTCCAGGGAAACCGACGAGGGTCTGGCGCTTCACGGGGAAGGTTCTTCAAGGACCGGAGTCGTCGCTCCAGACCATCGAAGGGTCGTACCTTGGTCCAGTGATCCGGCTGCGGCGGGGCCAGCGGGTGCGCATCCGTTTCCGCAATCGACTCGGCGAGCCGTCGATCATCCATTGGCACGGTCTCGATGTTCCCGAGAAAGCGGATGGGCACCCGCGGTTTGCGATCGGTCAGGACCAGGAATACGTGTACGATTTCACGGTCACGAACCGTGCCGGCACCTACTGGTACCATCCGCACCCCCACATGCGCACCGCCCCGCAGGTGTACCAAGGACTCGCAGGCCTGCTTATTGTGCACGACGAGGAAGAGGACAAGCTTCAGCTCCCTTCGGGTGCCCACGAGCTTCTCTGGGTTCTCCAGGACCGACGCTTCGATGACGAGCAGCAGTTTGTCTACGCCGGCTCTGGTGCCGCACGTTCCGGTCCCCAGGGCCGGGGCAGGGGACG
>CAZSDE010000426.1:0-3827 GCA_964605435.1 uncultured Akkermansia sp. | reverse complement strand
CGGTTCCTGCGCGTGGAGTGAGGCCCGTGGGGGGCGGGCGGGGAGACCCGTCCGGAATTTCCCGAGGACGGGGTCCGGCGCGCTTCCGATGATGCTGTTTTCCGGGCCGCACATGCCAGCGTCGCACAGGAAGGCAGTGCCGCCTGGCAGAATCCGTTCGTCCGCCGTCTGCACATGCGTGTGGGTCCCGACGACCCCCGAGACCCGGCCATCGAGGTGCCAGCCAATCGCTACTTTTTCACTGGTCGCCTCCGCATGGAAGTCGACAAAGATGATGGGTGTTTCTGCGCGCAGCCGTTCCACTTCCGCGTCGAGGGCGGTGAAGGGATTTTCGAGCGGAGGCTGAATGAACGTGCGGCCCTGGGCATTGATGACGGCGACTTTGCCCTTCGCGGTTTCGAGGACGACACTTCCCTGCCCTGGGGTTCCGGCTGGGTAATTGAGCGGGCGCAGCATGCGGGGTTCCCCGGCCATGTAATCAATGATCTCAGCCTGATCCCAGATGTGGTCGCCACTCGTCACGACAGCTGCCCCGGCACGCATCAGGCCGATCGCCAGTTTCGGAGTGATCCCCCGTCCGGCCGCGGAATTTTCGCCATTCACGACCGCGAAATCGATGTGGCATGCCTCGCGGAATTTCGGGAGCAGAGCATGGACCGCCTTCCGGCCGGGTTCGCCGAAGACGTCGCCGAGAAACAGAAGTCGGAGGATTCCGGAATCAGGAGGAGGTAGCTGCACGGCAGTGGCTTTGGCCTACGTCAGCGGAATTGTCCACGGTCATTCACCGAAACCTGACAGGGCATCGCCAACTTACGGCATTTTCCTGACCCGGTAGAATCGGAAGGCGTCGGTTTTCGGATGGCTGAGGGTGCGCGGGGCTCCCTGGTCGATCCATTGGACACGGGTGCCGGCGGCGCGGATGCGCACGAGGGAATTCGTCCAGCTGCGGCCATCGCGGCTGTACTGGACCTGGTAGAGCGCGCCGGGATCGGCGGGGAATTCCAGCAGGAGAGAGCCACCGGGAAGCGCTTCGAGCCGGTCGATGGCGAGGCCCGTGCCGTCGCCGTGGTGCTCGAGTGGCAGCGTCGGCACCGTTGACAATTGCGGGGCCGAGACCGGTCGGCGGTCGGCGCTGTAGTATTCGAGCACGAGGGAAACCGACGCGCCGGGGGCGACTGGCTGATAATGTCCGGCGCACGGCTGCGTCCCGAGGCAATCGCTGGCATTGTAGAGTTCCACACCGGCTGGCAGGCCATTGATGCGGATCTCGAACCCACCGATGGCGCGCTGCCCGTCATTGCGGACGGTGACCTGCTGTTCCCAGAGTCCCGTCTGCCGATTCAGAGTGAGGGCCGACTGCTGCGTGATGGATGGCGGCGGGAGATCGGGAAGAACCACCGTAAACGTGCTGCGCGACGACGTGCCATCGCGGTCGCTAACCTCGACGGCCACCAGCGAAGTGCCACTGACATAGGGGGTGTAGCGGATCGTGAGACGTCCGGCCGCATCGAAGGAAAGTTCCCGGAAGATGTCCGGATTCGTGATCCCCAGCACGCGCCACGTAAGCACTTCCCCCGCATCGGGATCGAACACGTAGGGCGCAAAATCAATGACCGCATCACTGCCCGCCGCACCCGCCGACACATCCGGAGGCACCGTGCTGAATACCGGAACATCATTGACCGGATTGACCGTCAAGGTGAACGGAGCGTCGACAAACAGGCCTTCCGGATCAGCGCAGCGCACCGTCACCGTGAGGACACCATTGGCATTCCGCTGCGGCACCAGATCGAGTTGACCACCCGCGACACTGACAGCGACCACCTCCGGCCGCGACGAAACTGCCGTGAAGGTGAGCGCGGTATCCGGCGATTCAATGTCGGCGAAGAACTGCGTCAGATCGATCCGGAAGGCGGGAGCGTCTTCATCAATCGTGAGCGGCGGCAGCGACCCCGTGGGCGCATCATTCACCGGATTGACCGTGATGACGATGAGCGCGTCGGCCGAGAGTCCGCCGATGTCGGTGCCGCGGACTGTGAGGCGTGCTTCACCATTTGCGTTGGGGAGGTAGCGAACCCGCAGACGGTCGCCTGCGATGTCCGCCGCAACCACGTTCCCCGTAATGCCGACGAGCGACCACGCAAGGCTGGCGGTTTCTTCATCGATCACGAGGGGACGCAGATCGATTTCCTCATCGGCGGCGTCTTCGTCGCGCACCAGCACCATCGGAGCTGCGGCCACCGGGTTGTCATTGACCTCAATCACCGGAACCGCCAGCGACCACGTCGTCTGCCGCCCCGAATTGTCGGAAACGCGCAGCTGGACCGGAGCGCTGCCGGTATTCGCCTGCGCCGCCGTCCCACTGAGCACCCCATTGGCAAACGTCATCCAGCCCGGCAGCGAAAGGGCCTCGACCGTGAGCACGGCATCGGGATCAGGATGCGTGACTTCCGGTTTCCATGACCAAGCGATGTCTTCCGTGGCCGCAGGCACGCCCGATTCCACAAAGACTGGCCGCGGCTGAACCACCGGCGACGTCCATGCCGTGAAGTAGCCCGGCAGCGTCGTGCTGTTCTGCGCCGACGTCCGGCTTTCAGACAGCAGAGTCGTCTGGGTCAGCGAGAAGGCGCTCGCATTGCCATGGCCCGCCGTCATCTGCTGACCAAGCATCCCGCCAATTGCCAGATTCTGCACGTTCAGTGTGGTCGGGGGCGTCAGCGCGCGGATCGCTTTGCCATCGGTTTCAAACGACCGGAATGCGTTTTGACCGAAGGTGTAGAATTTCCCGTCGCCACCGACTGCGAAGGCCTGATGCGGTGCACCGCTCGCAAGGGTGACGTCGGAACCCCAGCTCTCCGTGGATTCGCTGAAGGCGCGCACGATTCCGTCGGAACTCATCCCGAAGATCATGCCGCCAGGCCCCATGGCCACGCGGGACGGCAACCATGAGCCACTGAACGGACGCCATTCTCCGCTGAGTGTGTGGAAGCGGCCGCGGTTCATGACTGCCCAGTCGCCGGCCATGCAAAGGTCGCCTTCGCTCCAGTTGGAAACACTGCGGATGCCCGGGAGCGGGACATGCTGCCAGCGCTGCAATCCTGGATCGTACGTGCTCACATGAACCTGGGTGCTGCCCGTATTGTAGTCGTGATTGAGGACATGGAGTCGCCCGAGACGGTCTGTGGTGACGCCCGCGATGCGCGCCGTGGCATTGAATGGCGTGCCAAGGGTGCGTTCCACCGTAATGGTCTGGCGGACCGCTGCCGAAGCGGGGTCGGCGTATTCACGGATCACGCCCGCACCACTGAGCAGCGCGCTCCCTGGAGCGAGAATAGGCTGCGCTACGGGACCGACCGCCAGCTGAATACTTCCGGCGGTGAGCTGCGAAGTCCCATCGGAGATGCGGACTTCGTATGTTCCCGCGGCGAGTGATCCGGCACGCGCAATGCGGAGCCGGCTGCCGGTGGCTCCCGTGATTTCCTTGCCATCGCGGAACCAGCGGTACTGCAGCGGGGCCTTCCCGAGCGCCTGCACTTCCATGACGGCGTCGCCACCGAAATCCACCCGCTGCGAAACCGGTGCCCGCACCACCCGGAGCTGCGCAATCTCGGAATCCGAAAGCACCTCGAGCTCTGCGCTCAGCACATGGAACCTCGGCGCACCAGCCGTCTGCTTAGTGACGACCACGAAGCCGCCATCCGGTCCCGGCAGAATGCGCCATGGCGCTCCCGAAACCGTCACGGCCGCCTCGCGGACCCACGAAGCCGACCACCTCTGCACGCGCGTCACTTCCTGTACCTCGGAGTTTTCAAGGGTGATCAACTGTC
>CAZSDE010000425.1:0-3842 GCA_964605435.1 uncultured Akkermansia sp. | reverse complement strand
GCTCCTGCATCCATTGCTGAAACCCACGCTCAAGTTCGTAGCGGATCGTCTCCACATGGGGCGTCACCACCACGAGGCGGTCTTCCGGCCGATAATCGGCACTGCGGGCACTCTCCCGCGGCTTCAGCAGAATGGGTGCCGCAATCACCACCACCATCGCGCCAAGGACAGCAAGATACCGATTCATGACCACACACCGCCCCCTCCAGGGCTTTCTCCCGGCAAAACCGAGCCCGCTGACAAGCGCGCTCTCATCGGCGCAGAATCATCACATCGTCCGCCGCCGCCACCACCTGTACCGGCCCCGGCCCCCGCAGGTCCGCCGGATTCAATTCGGCCAACCGGATGACATCGGCACCAGCCGTCACCGCATACTGCGCCAGTTCCCCCAGATAAACACTCTCGGAAATCACCCCACTCAGCGCATTCCGCCCGGCCACGCCGTCCGCAAACCGGAAACTCTCGGGCCTCACACACAACTGCACCTCCTCACCAGCAACTGGCCGCCAGCCGGGATCGGTCACCCGCCCTTCCCACTCACCCGCCGCCGTCCGCACCACCCCGCTGCCCGCCGCATCCCCTTCTCCCATCCATGCACCCGCCAGAAAATTCGCCTCGCCAATGAACGATGCCACCCCGGCACTCACCGGACGCCGGTACACTTCCCGCGGCGCCCCACACTGGCTGATCTCTCCCTTCTCCATGACGGCCATCCGGTCGGCCAGATGCAGGGCCTCCTTCTGATCGTGCGTCACATAGACCGCCGTCAGACCGAACTGATTGCAGATCCTCCGGATTTCGCCCCGCATATCCAGCCGCAGCTTGGCATCCAGATTCGAAAGCGGTTCATCGAGCAGCAGACAGTCGGGCCGCACGGCGAGCGATCGGGCGAGAGCGACCCTCTGCTGCTGGCCACCCGACAACTGATTGATGCGGCGTTCACCCAGGTGCCCCATCTGCACCATGTGGAGGGCTTCGCGCACCCGCTCCACAATTTCGGGCTTCGGCAGCTTCCGTTCCTGCAGCCCGAAGGCGACATTCTCGGCCACACTGAGGTGCGGCCAGAGCGCATAACTCTGGAACATCATCGCCGTGTTCCGCTGGTGCGCCGGAACCCCGGACATGTCCCGCTCCCCAAAATGGATGCTGCCGGCGTCCTGCTGATAGAAACCGGCAATGTGCCGCAGCAGGGTCGTCTTGCCGCAGCCACTCGGCCCAAGCAGAAAGAACATCTCACCCGCCGCGATGCTCACGGAGATGTCCCGTAGTACCGGGGTCCCCTCGAAGGACTTGCTCAGATTGCGGATCGTAATCGGTACCATGGGAAAATCAGCGGACTCCTCCGTCTACCGCTCCCCGCCCCTGATTGCAAGCAAGGCAGCAGCCCCCGGTTCACTTGACCCCATAACCCTGCCACAGCCAGATCAGCGTGTCGGCCAGCGTGTGCTCGAAAACCCGGCGGTCACAGTGCCCGCTCGCCTTCGAAAACACAAACCGGTGGTCGTATCCCATCTTCTGAAAGGCCGCCGCCGTCCGCTCCCCCGCCATCACCCAATTGTGATAGGTTTCCTCGGGATCCTGCGCCCGGTTGTCGTTCTCGGACACATGCGTGAAGACACGCAGGGGCTTCTTCGGCGTCTGCTCGATGAGCCTTTTGCCGGAATGATATTCCCACGCCCCAAGTGGATATTCCTTCTCTTCGGGCGCATCGTCATCCTGCTGATCGACAAACGTCCCGGAATACGCCACCACCCGGCGGAACAGATCGGGCCGGAACCACGCCATGCTCAGGGCCGCCGCGCCGCCGGAACTGCACCCCAGCACCCCGCGCCCCCATGGATCCTTCGTGAACGCAAGACCCGGGTACGCCGCCCGGATCATCGGATCCGCCAGCACCGCCGGCAGCACTTCCCCATCGATGAACCTCGCCAGCCGGTCGGACATGGTGTCGTATTCCAGTCCCCGCTGACTGTTCTTCCCATCATCCCCGCCATTCTCCACCGCAATGGCCACAAACGCAGGCAAGCGCCGCGCCGCATCCTTCGCCACCGTCAGATTGTCCAGCGCATTGCGGATCAGCCCAAGCGGTCCCGGTCCATCATGCACCACCAGCACGGGAGCCTCGGCCCCATCCACATACGCCGCCGGTACATAAACCGTGATCCTCCGCTCGCTCCGCACAGGCTTCTTCGCGGGCTCCAGGGTGGCATCATCCCCGCGGAAAACCGCACTGTCCGCCAGCCGCATCACAAACGAAAACTGCCGCCCCTTGGCATTGCCGCGGTCGCTCAGATCCGGATCCAGCCGGTACTCCGGACCCACCGTGAAAATCCCATCGGCCGGAGCCGCCGGCTTTTCCTCGCCACGCAATCCCCCTGCCACCAGCAGAATACCCAGAATACTGTTGCCGATCAACGCTTTCATTTGCTGCACGGAGCGCCTGCCTTTCCCCCTCCGCAAGCCCTCTCCCCCCACGGACTCGCGGAATTCCTCCCGCTGCCCACCCCCACCAGCCCACCGGAATTCAGCAGTTGCACGCTCCACGATCACGCCTACGTTCGCGGCCCTTTCGTCCGTCCGGCCTGGAAGGCGCCTCCGGTAAGGCCAGCGGCCGGTTCCCCACCCACAAAGTGGAAACCACCGTCTCATTGGAGGCAACAACGCAACCGGTCAACGTCACAACCCAACCCTAACCACATACAAGACAATGGAACAAAGCGAACTCCTCGCCCTCATGGAAAAATCCTTCCGTGAGCTGAAGGAAAATTCCATCGTGCGCGGCACGATTCTCGACATCAAACCCCAGGTGGTCCTCGTGGACATCGGATACAAATCCGAAGGAGCCATCCCGGTCAGCGAATTTGAAGACGAGGAAATCGAAGTAGGCGACGAAGTCGAAGTCCTCCTCGAACGCCTCGAAAACGACGAAGGCATGGTCGTCCTCTCCAAGGAAAAGGCCGCCCACAAGCAGAACTGGGACAAGATCGTCAAGGTCTTCCAGGACGGCGGCCTCGTGAAGGGCAAGGTCAAGAGCGTAGTCAAAGGCGGCCTCACCGTCAACGTCGGCGTCGAAGCCTTCCTCCCCGGCAGCCAGATCGACATCATTCCTCCCAAGGACCTCAACGAATACGTCGGCAACATCTACGAATTCAAGATCGTCAAAATCAATGACGAGCGCAAGAATGTCGTTCTCAGCCGCCGCGAAGTCATCGAAGCCGAACGCGCCGAACAGCGCCAGCGCTTCCTCGAAACCGTCAAGATCGGCGACAAGGTCGAAGGAGCCGTCAAGAACATCACGGACTTCGGTGTCTTCATCGACCTCAATGGCATGGACGGTCTCCTCCACATCACCGACATGTCGTGGGGCCGTATCAACCATCCTTCGGAAATGGTCGCCGTCGGCCAGCGCCTCACTGTCCAGATCCTCGACGTCAACCGCGACAAGGAACGAGTCAGCCTCGGCCTCAAGCAGATGGCCAACAATCCATGGGAGAATATCGAGGCCCGCTACCCCATCGGTCAGCGCGTCAAAGGCCGCGTGACGAAACTCGTCGCCTACGGTGCCTTCATCGAAATCGAAGACGGCGTCGAAGGCCTCGTCCACGTCTCCGAACTCAGCTGGACCAAGCGCATCGCCCGCCCGTCGGATGTTCTCTCCCTCGGTCAGGAAGTCGAAGCCGTCGTGCTCGGCATCAACAAGGATGAACAGAAGATCAGCCTCGGCGTCCGCCAGCTCGATACCAACCCATGGGACGATATCGATCAGCGCTACCCGCTCGGCACCCGCATCAAGGGCAAGGTCCGCAACCTCACCGCCTACGGGGCCTTCGTCGAAATGGAAG
>CAZSDE010000424.1:0-3854 GCA_964605435.1 uncultured Akkermansia sp. | reverse complement strand
GACGTGGCTGCGCCGCCGCTGATTTTGTGTGTGTACTGGTGTTCCGTGCTGATGCCCGTGCTGGCTTCATCGGTAACGATTCCGAGGGCGAATCCCTGCGGCAGAGAAGTGGGCAGCGAAGCGATGTCGAGTGGATTTCCGCCATGGGGGGCTTCAAAGCCGTCGGGGTACTGGTCGCCGTCGCTGTCGTAGACGGTCGGGTTGGTGCCTGCGTCCGCGCTGCTCACAAATACGCCGGTATTCGTTTCCGCGGCGTCTCCGAGCCAGTCGCCATCCGTGTCCGGATTGGTGGGATTGGTGGCAACGCGCGGGGCCGTCGGGTTGAGTTCCGCGCCATCTTCGAGGGTATCGCCGTCGCTGTCGGCGAGTTTGGGATTGATGTCCGGGTAGCCTGAACGGCTGAGGAGGTATTCGGCGGCATCGCTGAGGGAATCGCCATCGAAGTTTCCGCTGCCCGCCCCCGGGCCCGGTCCGGCTGCGGTGCCGGAGAGGTCGGTCAGATTCCCGGCGCGTGCCTGTTCCCAGACGTCGCCGAGTCGGTCGCGGTCGGTGTCACTGATGATGGTGAAGGGGAAGACGCGTTCCGAGGTCGTGCCTGATGCCGTGCCTGTGCCCCGGATGCGGACCGAGTAGCTGGTCCCGTCGGGGACATTGAGGAAGTCGAGGGCACCCGAGGGTTCGAGTCGGTTCCCATTGATCGTGAAGAGGGCGTTGTCCGTGTCGCCGGTGCCCGGGACGAGGGCGAACGTACCTGCTTCCGGGGTTCCATTGAGGGTGCCTGACAATTCGGCGACGAGTCCGCCGGGGTCAGTCGACGAGAAGAAGACGCTGGTGCTGGTGGCTGGGAGGAACTTCGGATTGAGACCGCGGATCACGAAGTTGTCGATTTTCGTGTTCGAGGCATTCGCTCCCAGTTCCATGTAGAGACTGCCGAGGTTGTTGTCCCACTGGAAGACGCGGTTGGTGACGACGGCGGTACCGTCGACCGAGGCTGTCACGGTGACGCTGGTGCCGTCGCTGAAGTTGGGGAAGCGGTACTCGATGACGACCCGGCGGACCGCATTGGTGGCCGGGGAATTGCCGCCGTTGGTGGCGACCCCGTTATCGAAGAACTGGGATCCTCCGTTGTGGCGGAAGAGAATGCCGAAGTCAGTCTGGGCGTGATTGACGCGCACGGGTGGTTCGCTGCCGATCTGGGCGACGGTGCCCACGCCGACCGAGAATTCGACCCAGTTGGTGTCGGTGTTATTGACCGGAAGCCAGTCGAATTCGACCTTGAAGCCATCTTCCGTGAGGATGGTGGCCCCGGCGGGGCCGGAAGCGAAGTCGTGCCAGCTGCCGAGGTTCTGGGCCTGGTGGAAGCGGACACGTCCTTCGCCGCCGCCGGCGCGCAGCATGTTGAGGCGATTGCCGATGATGCCATGCTGGATCATCGATGACCGCAGTTGGACGGCGGGCCCGAGCAGACCACCCCGGCGCCCGGTCTGGGCCGAGGCGTCGAAGTTCGTATTGTCCGGCGCGTCGAAATTGTCAGACAGAATATCGGTGGCCTGTGACGGAACCGTCAGGGCGACCGCAGCAAGGATGGGCAGGGATCTCATGAGGCAGCGAGGGGGAGAGTCTTTTCCTTGTTAGAAAAAGATTAATTTACGCCGGGAGTGCATCAGAAAACGATGCTCCCGTCAATCCCCGCTGTTCTGAAATCCCGGTAATATTCCGGGCCGGTCCGGGCTCGTGCGGTCGTGATCAGATTTCGCGTACTTCCGCGGTGGGAGCATTGGTCATGACGGAGACGATGCCGATGTCGCGGGCGGCGTCGGAGGCATACATCTGACTGGCTCCGATGACCTGGCCATTGGTGGCCTTGAGGACGAAGTAGGGCTGGCCTGCGATGGAGGTTTTCTTTTCGAATGAGGCGGGGTCGCTGCCGTTGCTGCGGACGGATTCGATGCCGGCGAGGGCGGCGGCCTTCGATTCGTAGATTTCGCTGCTGAGAATGACCTCGTGGTTGGCGGCCTTGAGGGTGAAATGGGGTTTGCCGCTGGTGGCGGTCTTGAGTTCGAAGTATCCGGGCATGGTCGTGGTTCTGGTTGGTGGTGGGAGGTCTCCGGGTGGTTTCCGGAGGCCGGCGACGGGGATAGCGGGAAGGATGGGCTGGGCGCAATGATTTTCTGGAATTAGATTAGGGATGGGCGAGGGACCTTCTCTTGCGGCAGGGAAGTTCCGGGGCATCCTTGGAAACTCCCGGGCCGATGCTGCTGCCGGGGTAACGGAAACCGGAACCATGTCTTCATCAGAATGTGCCGAGATGATCGATCCTGATTTGCTGCTGGAGGCCTATGCGCAGGGGGTGTTTCCGATGGCCATGCCGGACGGGGAACTGGGATGGTTTTCGCCGGATCCCCGCGGGGTCATTCCGATCCGGGAATTCCATGTGCCGCATGGGTTGCGGAAGCTGCTGAAGAAGAATCTGTTCGAGATCCGGCTGAATACGGCCTTCACGGCGGTCATGCGTGGCTGTGCCGACCGGGAATCGACGTGGATCGATGGGACGATTCTGCGGAGCTATGCGCGGCTTCATGAGAGGGGGTATGCGCATTCTGTGGAGGCGTGGCAGGGGAACCGGCTGGTGGGCGGGCTGTACGGTCTGGCGCTCGGCGGGGCATTTTTCGGCGAAAGTATGTTTTCGCGGGAGAGCGGGGCATCGCAGGTGGCGCTGCATGCGCTCGTGCGGAGGCTGGACGAACGTGGCTTCACCCTGCTGGACACGCAGTGGACGACTGACCACCTGAGCCGGTTCGGGGCGCATGAGATTCCGCGCAGCGAGTATCTGAGGAGGCTGAAGCGGGCGCTGGCGCTTCCCTGCCGGTTTGTGGACGACCCCCTGATTTCTGCATGAATCTGGCGCGCGAGATTGCCGTGCTGGCCCGGGTGCACTGGAGGATTTTCACGGCCCGCACGGTGCAGTCGGTGCAGCGTTCCCGGCTCATGGCGGGAACGATCACGCTGTTTCTGGCCGCCTATCTGGTGGCGGGGGATTTCCTGTTCTGCCGTGGGCTGAATTACATGGTCACGCTTCCGGGGGTGGGATTGCTGCTGACCGAGCGGATTGTGTACATGGCGTACTTCTTCTTCTTTCTGATGCTGGTCTTTTCGAACAGCATCCTGCTGTATTCCGGGATTTTCCGGGGGAAGGAGACGCCGTGGCTGCTGACGACGCCGCTGGATCCACGGTCGATTCTCTGCTGGAAGGTGGTGGAATCGTTTCTGGTGAGCAGTTGGGGACTGGCGGTGCTCAGTGCGCCGCTGCTGGCGTCGGTGGGCAGCACCTTCGGGGCGGGGCCGGGCTTCTATGTGCGCAGCCTGGCCGTTTATCCTTTGTTTCTGGTCCTGCCGGCCATGGTGGCGGCGCTGCTGGTGATCGGACTGGTGCGCTGGTGGGGACCTGAACTGCGGGCTGTGCTGGCGGCATTGGCGGGAGCGGCGCTCGTTTCGCTGGTGCTGGGCTGGCGGAGAGCCCCGGATTTCGATCACATTGCTGCGACCACGGGGATCAAGAATGCCTTCTCCAGCGTCATGGGGTACACGGAAGCGAGCATGAACCGCTATCTTCCGAGCGCGTGGATGGCCGAGCAGATGCTGCTGTGGGCGAGGGGATTTGCGGCGCGCGGCACCTTCTTCGGTCTGCTCCTCGCGAGCTGGGTGCTCCTGTCGGGCTGGCTCTGCCTTGTGGTGGCCAGTCCGGCGACTTACCGGGCATGGAATCTCAGTCAGGCCCGCAGGGTCGGCCGCCACCGCCGGAAACCATCCGCGGGCAGTGCCGCAGCTGCCTTTGCACCGGGCTGGACGCGCTG
>CAZSDE010000423.1:2378-3866 GCA_964605435.1 uncultured Akkermansia sp. | reverse complement strand
TTCTTCTGGCCGACCTGCTGGGTTTTGCCGTCGCTGTTTTCGTAGAACCATGCGTATTCGCCGAGCTGTGCGGGATCGTCGCCGAAGAAGTAGGCTGTGGTCGTGCCGGCGCGGGCGGCGTATTCCCATTCCGCCTCGGTGGGGAGGCGGTAGAAGTGGCCGGTCTGTGCGCTCAGCCATTCGCAGAATTTGCTGGCCGCGTGTTCCGTCATGGAAATGGCCGGGAAGCCGTCCTGACCCATGCCGAAGGTCATGTCCGTATAGGGGGCTGTCGGGCTGCTGACGGTATCGACCGAGGGGCTGTCCGGTGCCGGAGGGGTCTTTTTGGCTCCGTCTTTATAGCGGGAATCCGGAGTGAGCATGAAGTTCAGATACTGATCCCATGTCACTTCGTAGGCACCCATCCAGAATGGCTCGATGCGGACCTTGACCGGTGGTCCTTCGTCGGGCTTGCGGTTCTTTTCCGATTCCGGGCTGCCCATGGTGAATTCGCCTCCGGGGATGACGACCATTTTGTATTCCTTGCCGGTTTTCGGAATGGTGCCCGTGTAGGGCTTCATTTCGTCCTGGGACTTTTCCGTGGACTTCTGGGTGATGTCGGCGTGGAGCTTCTCGACAAACTCGGGATTGTCAGGATTTGGCGGGCGGTCTTCGGTTTTGGCCTTCTGGACGAGCACGATGCCAGCGGGCCATGGAGAACCCTGCCTGACCCAGAGCTGGAGTTTCTGAATCTGTTCCTTCGAGAGCGGGCCACCCTTCTTGGTCGGCGGCATGAGGTCGTCGTCGTCCGCGGGAAGATTGGTGCGGGTGAAGATGAGCGATTTTTCGGTGTCGTACGGGACGAGGCCGGCCCCGGAGTCGCCGCCCTTCAGGCAGTTTGCGGCGGTGGTCATATCGAGGCCTCCTTCGTCCTTGTCCGGCTTGTGGCACGAGACGCAGTTCTGTTCGAGGATGGGCTGGATGTCCCGGACGAACTGCATGCGGGGTTCCTGGCCGAGAACGACCCCGGCGGGCCATTTGGCTCCGGCGGCAATCCATGCCTTGAGGCGGTCGCTTTGTTCCTTCTCGAGAGCGGGTTCCTTGGACGGCGGCATGATGTCGTCGTCGTCCGCCGGGAGAATAGTCGTGGTGTAGAGCGGGCTTTCTTCGGGTTTGCCCGGGACGAGGGCGGCTTTGCCATCGGCACCGGCGAGGGCGGCCTCGAGCGTGTGGAGCCGGAGGTCGCCTTTGTCTTCATCCTTGCCATGACAATGGGTGCAGGCGGATTCAAGGATGGGCCTCACGAAAGCAGTGAAATAGGCTTCCGATCCGGGGTCGGGTTCGGCGGCGCAGGCCACCGCCGATGAGGCGGCGAGGGTCAGCAGAATGCGGGAACGGATGGACATGGCGGAAGTCATACGGACCGGGAGCCATGCCTTTTCCGAACCGGCTTGCAAGCGCGGTGGTGCGGGTTGCTTCAGCGGGCGGCGGCGGAGGTGGGCGGGGACG
>CAZSDE010000423.1:0-2368 GCA_964605435.1 uncultured Akkermansia sp. | reverse complement strand
GACGCTCCGTCCTGCGGGCAGATCCATGGGCCCTCGCCGCTGTCCTTGCGCAGCCATGCGAGGCCGAGCCATGTGCCGGCCGGACCATCGGGGTCGGGGCAGAGGCTGGAAACCCTTCCGGACGGAGCCGTGCTGCCGTCCAGGGCCGTCCGGAGGAGCGTGGTGCCGGGAGCCACGGCGGGACCGCAGAGCCGGATGGGAACGAGCCGCTGATTGAGCTTTCCGGCTGTGCGCATGCGGCTGAGGACTTCCTGGCCGATGTAGCAGCCTTTGTGGTAGTCGATGTGCGTGGCATCGAGTCCGGCTTCGGGTGGAAGAATGCCGTCGCCGAGGTCGGCGTCCCAGTCGGGCAATCCGTGCTGGATGCGCAGAGTGCCGGCTTCTTCCGGGGAGAGTGCCGGAGCGAGGGAGAGCCAGAAGGCGACACGGTCGGGCGGGCACCAGATGTCGGTTCCGGCGGGGCCGAAACGGGCATGTGCCACGGCGGTTTCTCCGTCTCCGAGGTGGCGGCGGAAACTGTCCGGATTCCCTCCGCAGCAATGGAGCAGGGCGGACGCGGCGCTGATGTCCTCCAGTTCCACGTCGTCGGCGATGATGTATTTGCCGAGCCGGGCCGGCAGGAAATCGGCCAGGGAAGCGGGCGCATCCAGGCAGATGGAATCGCCCCGGCTGTGCAGCGACACGACGGCTTCGAGGCGGCCCTTGTGATTGGTCACGCAGCCGGGCAGGACGGTGTCGGGTGATGCCTTGCGGACATCGCAGGTGAGCTGGCCATTGAGGTAGCGCAGACGGTCGTTGCCCGTGAACCGGAGCCGGACAGAATCCGAGAGGTCGATGATGGCTCCCGTGGTGGCGAGCCGGGCGGGCAGGGGATTGGACATGGTGCGGAGGAAAACGCGTGCCGACGGCTCACGGGATGCGGAATCAGTCCCGTGGCTCGTCGAGGTAATGCCGGGCCACCGAGCAGTAATCCTCGTCGCCATGGCCACCGGCTTCCAGTCCCGCCATGCAGGCAGCGGCGGCTGTCAGCACGGGAACTTCCATGTTCCCCTGGCCTGCGAGGGCGAGTGCGTACCGGGCGTCCTTGAGCATGTTCTTGAGCGAGAAATGCGGAGTGAAATCTCGCGCAATCATGGCTGGAAGCTTCATGCGCACGAGGCCCGAGCAATTCGCGTTCGCTTCCATGGCCTCGCGGAATTTCGCGAGGTCAATGCCCTGGGAAGCGACCACGCCGAGAGCCTCGGCAAGCGCCTGAACCGTCACCGCCGACACCATGTTCGTGGCAATCTTCAGAACCGTCGCCGTGCCCACATCACCGGTGTACAGAATTGCTTTGCTGGTGGCCTCAAGAATGGGCCGGACCCGCTCGATGGCCTTCGCTGGACCCGCGGCGTAGTACGTGAGTTGTCCGTCAGCGGCCGCATCCCGGCTGCCCGTGAAGGGGACATCGAGGAATTCTGCCCCGGTTTTCCGGACTGCCTTGGCAGCCTCCCGGGTGGCCTGCAGCGAGACCGTTGCGGAATTGATGACTACCTTCCCTTTGCCAAGCGACGGCTGCATGGCTTCCACCACTTCCTTGAGGGCCCGGGCATCGCGCACGAAAAGCTGAATGACATCGCAGTCCGATGCCAGTGCCGCAGGGGTCTCCATCCATCCATCCACCTGCGGCTTCGGGGTGCGGTTCCATACCCGCACCTCGTAGCCTTTGGAGCGCAGACTGGCAGCGGCCCGGCTCCCGATGATTCCCAGTCCAGCTATTCCCATCACAGTCGACATCGTCACAGACATACCGTCTCGCTACCTCCACCCAGTCCAGCACGCAAGGGCACCGCATCGTTCCAAAAGCGCCGGCGGGCCACGGCATGATTACAAACCTTTCACGAAGCCGAACATCCCCGTTGGCAGTTTTGTTGCCATTCCGGCCGCCCTTTCCTCTCAACCCCCTGAAAATCAACGTGGAGCGGGTGATGGGAATCGAACCCACGTATCAAGCTTGGGAAGCTCGTGTTCTACCATTGAACTACACCCGCCGGAGCGATGGGGTTGATAAAGCGGGCCGAGGGGGAGTGCAATGGGGATTCGGTCGGGGAAATGGGAAGCGTACCGTGGTTTCCGGGCAGCAGAAACCCCTGCCGGGGTGAGCCGGCAGGGGTTCTGTGAGTCAGGGCAGGGAGGCGTGGGGCCTGATCATTTCTGACCTGGGCGCCATTCCTCCTGAGCGAACTTGAAGGCTTCTTCGAGGCCGACCATGTCCGTGCTGGGGCGGAGGGCTTCGAAGGCGGCGGTTTCGCGCTTGAGTTGTTCTTCGTCGTAGCTTGCGGCCTTGATGGAGAGAGATACGCGGGTTGTTGCGGGCGGCTTTCACAAG
>CAZSDE010000422.1:0-3867 GCA_964605435.1 uncultured Akkermansia sp. | reverse complement strand
GGAACGTCGGTTGGAGGCCCTGGGCTTCCTGGCGGGGTGGGCCGGGGATGGAGGGGGACTGGAAGGTCCCTGCTCCGGAGTTTCCGAGGATGAAAAGAGCGCTTTTCTGGCTGGGGAGGGTGGGGCAGAGGATTCGGGAGACATGCTGATTTCGGAAATTTTCTACAGTTTGCAGGGGGAGGGGGTGCTCACGGGGGTGCCGTCGGTTTTTGTGCGGACGAGCGGCTGCAATCTGCGGTGCCGCTGGTGTGATACGCCGTATGCGTCGTGGGACCCCGAGGGGGATGAGATGGGAGTGGAGGAGATCATGGGGGTGGTGGCGCAGTGGCCGGTGGCGCGGCATGTGGTCATTACGGGGGGCGAGCCCATGGTGGCGCGTGGGGTGCGGGAACTGGCGGCGGCGCTGCGGGGGAAGGGGTATCACATTACCATTGAGACCGCGGGGACCATTGAGCCCGCTGGGATTGCCTGTGATCTGGCGTCGCTCAGCCCCAAACTGGCGCATTCCGTGCCGCGGGAAGGAGAAGCCGAGCCCGGTTGGATCCGGCGGCATGAGGAAGCGAGGTTTCGGCCCGAGGTCCTGCGTTCGTGGCACGGGCATGCGGCATGCCAATGGAAGTTTGTGATTTCCGACCGTGACGACCTTGGGGAGATGCAGCGGATGATGGCAGAGGTGGGGTGTGCGGTGGAACCCAGTGAAATTCTCCTCATGCCCGAGGGACGCAGTGCCGAGGAACTGGCTGCGCGCAGTGCATGGCTGAGCGATGTGTGTCTTGAGACCGGGCATCGCTTCTGTCAGCGACTGCACATTGCGCTCTATGGGAACCGGCGGGGCACCTGAAGGCGTGCGTGGGACCGTGGATCCGTGGGGTTCGGGCATTGACTGAGCGCCCTCAAATCTGGCATCATGACCCGAGGGCAGCGGTTCTGCG
Organism: uncultured Akkermansia sp.; assembly: GCA_964605435.1. Classification (GTDB taxonomy): domain Bacteria; phylum Verrucomicrobiota; class Verrucomicrobiia; order Verrucomicrobiales; family V1-33; genus V1-33. The sequence continues at coordinate 2,935 of CAZSDE010000422.1, read as the reverse complement.
GAAGGGCGGGCTGGCGGCTCTTGATTCCTCCCCTTTTTGAATTCTCATGAACCGAATCTCCAAGCAAGCAACGATGGCGGGTTGGATCCGCCGCTGGATGGTCCTGATGATGCTCGTGATGGCCGGGAAGCTGTGGGCCTTCGACAGCGTGGTCAGTTTCAATGAAATCAGCTACAATCCGTCGGGGGCTGGCGAGGCAGGCGAATGGATTGAGCTGGCGAATCTGAATGGGGTGAATGTGGATGTATCCGGCTGGCGGATCAGTGGCGGGGTCAATTTCACATTTCCGGCGGGCACGGTCATTCCCGGCGAAGGGTATCTGCTCGTGGCCGCCAATCCTGCTGCGGCCGGGCTCGCGGGAGCGCTGGGGCCGTGGCGGGGGTCACTTTCCAATGCGGGCGAAGAGGTGCTGCTGCGTGACAACAACGACCGCATCATGGATGCCGTTTCGTATCAGGACAAAGGCGAGTGGCCGGTCGCGCCCGATGGATCCGGGGCTACCCTTGTGAAGCGCCGGGGCGAAGGAGCGTCGCGCGAGGCGGCCTCATGGACGTTCAGTCAGGAATCCGGGGGCACGCCCGGTGCCGTGAATTTTCCGCTGCCGCCGGGTCCGGTGACCGTAAGTGCCGCGGCCTTTGATTCTGAATGGCGGTACCGTCAGGGTGGGCAGGAAGCCGGGAATGGCTGGACCGCGGTTGGCTTCGACGATGCCGGATGGACGGTTGGGAAGAGTGGCTTTGTGCATGGTGATGTGCGGTTGTACATGGAGAGTCCGCCCGTGGTTTCCGGGGGGTACTGGGCCGCGCAGCGCTGGACCTCGAATGCCGACAGCGGAATTGCCTCCGCCAATGTCTACACGCACCGGATCTGCCTGAACCGCGCCAGCGCGGTCGCTGCAATCAATGGCGTCACCTTCGTATCACCGGGGCTGGCCGCCACCTCCGGCAGCAACTGGCGATTGCTCGGAGCCACCGTCGGTTTCAACACCAATGGCAACGGAGCCGGCGCGAACAGCCTGCCCGCCGGGACCGGAAGCCGACAGCTCTGTGAAGACTTTCTGTATGGCGCAGGCCACACCGGCGGTGTCTCGAGGCTCGAACTGAGCGGGCTTACGGCCGGGAAGCATTACATCACGACCCTTTACAGCACCGGGTTCGGCGGACTCGAAGCCCGGCGCATGCAGATCACGCCATCCGATACCCGGACGCCTGTCGTCATTGATCAGAATGCCGCCAATTCCGGATTGGGGATGACCGCACGCTATCATTTCAAGTGTCCTGAAAGCGGTGGCATCGCTTTTGATTTTCTGCCCCTCAGTGCCGGAGCCACGTGGCATCATTATGCCTTCAGCAATCATGAAGCCCCCGCCTTTCCCGACGAAATTCCGGTCAGTGGCAATGTGAGCATTGCCGACGTTTCCTCCGAGCTGACCACCGGGTTTTCGCGGGCTGCCGTCAATGTGGTCAACGGGACGGGGCTTGCGGCCGTGGGTGGGGTGCATGGCACGACTGCCGAGGGCACGATGTGGCTGTCGGCTGGTACCCTCAATGGCGGGACCGACCCGCTGCCGGCGCAGATCACGTTCGATCTGGGGACTGCCGGCGAAGTTTCCTCGATGAGGGTCTGGAACTACAACGAGGTCGGCCTGACCACACGCGGGGCGAATCTGGTCGAGATTCTTGCGGCCAGCGAGCCCGGCGGGCCATTCACGACGGTAGCGACGGTGAATTTCGGGCGTGCTTTCGGGGTGACCTCCGAGATCGGGCAGCGGGTGCCGCTCAATCTGGCGCGGGCGAGGTATGTGCGGCTCAACATTCTGACCACGCACGGCGGGGACAATCAGTTGGCGGGTCTGAGCGAAGTAAGGTTCTTCCGTTCCGGGACTCCCGGGGCACCCGTGCCGGTTCCGCTGCGGGTTCCCGTGACCACTGTGTGGAATTCCGGCGTGGGGGATGACGGACGACCGCTTCCGCCCGGAGCACCGGATCCCCATTATGTGAATCTGGCTGACAATCAGCCGGCCGTCGCGATGTCGCCGAATGCAGCGTGGCTGCAGGACGATGGCGTGTCGCGCTTCATTGGCTTCAGTGGCTCGGGGAACGACAATGCGCCGGCGGGTACCTTCAATTACCGCATGAAATTCCGGCTCGATGGCTATGTGGCCGGGACCGAGCGGATTGATCTCTTTGCGGCGGCGGACAACTCGCTCGACAGTGTGCGCATTGATGGCGGAGCACCGTTGCCGGGGGCGGCGAGTGGAGGATTTGCTTCATTTGCGGGACCGTTCCGGCTGCCTGGGCCCTTTGCGCCGGGCGAGCACACCGTGGATTTCACATGGAGCAATGCCGGGCCCGGAGCGAATCCAGGTGGACTGCGGATCCGGTGGGAAGCGACCGCCGAGCCCTCGTGGGGCCGCACCGTGCTGCCTGCCAATCCGCTCATCAGCCGGTTCCGCAGGAACTTCACTCTGCCGGGCGGAGAGGGAACTTCGTACACGGCTGTCCTGCAGCACGCGGTCGATGACGGAGCCGTCTTCTATCTGAATGGGCAGGAAGTGCACCGGTTCAATCTGCCCGCCGGACCGCTGGGGGCAGACACCGCGGCGGTGAGCGAAATCCGTTATCCCATGATCAGTGCGCGCATTCCGCTTGATGGCGGCATGCTGCGGCCCGGGAACAATGTGCTGGCGGTGGAATTGCGCGGAGCCAGCGCGGGGGCTGCCGATGCGTGGTTCATGGCGTCGCTTGAAATCACTGGAGTGACTCCGCCCGCCACAGTGGCCGGACTGCGGCTCGACAAGCTGAGTGGCGCTTCCGCTGCTCCCTTCGTGGTCGATCTGATCAATCCGACCGGGGCGGCCGTTGATCTTTCCAGTGTGCTGCTGCGTGGGTCGGGTGGTCAGGAAGTGCGGTTGACTGGATCCCTTGCGGCGGGG
>CAZSDE010000421.1:0-3881 GCA_964605435.1 uncultured Akkermansia sp. | reverse complement strand
CCTTGTAGGCGGCGTCGATTTCGTCATCGCGGCCCTGGATGCGGAGGGCGAGTTCAAGGTCGCCATTGCAGAAGGAATCGACACTGTCCTTGAGTTGGGCGGCGACGAGTTCGTGGATGCCGCGGATGCCCTCGACTTCCTCGGTGGCTGGATGCTGCATGATCTGGCGGGCGCGGCGGGCGAGGCTGACGGCGTGGTCGGTGATCCTTTCCAGAGCGGTGCAGACCTTCATGGTGGCGACGACGCGGCGCAGGTTTCGGGCGACCGGGCTGTATTTGACCATGATTTCGATCCCTTCGCGGTCGATCTTCTTCTGGAGTTCATCGACTTCGTCGTCATCGGCGATGGTGCGGTTGCAGAGGTCCGGATTTCTTTCGTAGAGACCCTGCATGGCGTGGCCGAGGCTGCGCTGGGCGATGTCGCCCATCTGGCGGATGTCGGCTTTGAGGTTATTGATGGCGTCTTCAAACACCCCGAGAATATGGCGGGAATCAGTGCTCATGTGCGTGTCAGTTTTGTAACGGAGTCCGGAGCACGGTGGTGCCCGGGAGGGAGAGAGGATGGCCGTGGGGATCAGCCGTAGCGGCCCTCGATGTACATGCCGGTTTTCTCGTGCCGGGGAGCCGTGAAAAGGTCGAGGGTGGGCGAGTGCTCGATGATTTCGCCCATGAGCATGAAGATGCATTCGTCACTGGCCCGGCGTGCCTGGGCCATGTTGTGGGTGACCATGACGATGGTGAATGTGCGTTTCAGCTCCGAGATGAGTTCCTCGATGCGTTCGATGCCTGCGGCATCGAGAGCCGAGCAGGGTTCGTCCATGAGGATGATGTCCGGTTTGAGCGGGAGCAGTCGGGCGATGCAGAGTTTCTGCTGCTGTTCGAGGGTCAGTTCCGTGGCTTTGCGGCGGAGGTTGTCGCCCACGGTATCCCAGAGCGATACTTCGCGGAGGGCGGATTCGACAGCCTCGTCGAGCACGCTGCGGGAGAGCTGGGAAGCGGGGGTGTGGGCCCGCAGGCCGAAGACGACGTTTTCGTAAATGGAGACGGGGAGCGGATTGGGCCGCTGGAAGACCATGCCGGTGCGTTTCCGGAGGGAAGCGAGGGAGACATCTTCATCGAGGATGTTCTTGCCGAGGATGGTGATGCGGCCGGTGGTGCGGACGTTGCCGTAGCGTTCGTTGATGCGGTTGAACGAGCGGAGCAGGGTGGTTTTGCCGCAGCCGGAAGGTCCGATGAGGGAGGTGATGATGCCTGGGCGGATCTGCACGCTCACGTCGGTGAGGGCCTGAAAGCTGCCGTACCAGAGGTTGAAATTCTGAACGTCGATGCTGATGGGAGATGGCATGGCGCGGGTGGGGGGAGTTCAGCCGAATTCGCCGTTGAGGTAGCGGCCGGTGATTTCCTTTTCCGGGGAAGTGAACATTTGGGAGGTTTCGCCCCATTCGACGAGGGACGAAGCGTTGATGAAGGCCACGTGGTCGGCCATGCGGCGGGCCTGCTGGGTGAGGTTGGTGACGAGCACGATGGTCATGCGGTCGCGGAGGCGGGAGAGGACCTCCTCGATCTTCATGGTGGTCACCGGGTCGATGGCGATGGAGAATTCATCGAGGCAGAGGATTTCGGGGTCGAGGGAGAGGGCGCGGGCGAGGGTGAGACGCTGCTGCTGGCCACCGGAGAGTCTGGTTCCGAGAAGGTCGAGACGGTCCTTGACCTCGTCCCACAGCACGGAGTCACGCAGGCAGCGTTCCACGATGGCGTCGAGGCTGGCGCGGTCGTGGATGCCCATGCGGCGCGGGGCGTAGGCGACGTTGTCGTAGACGCTCATGGGCAGGCCCACGGGGAGGGGGAAGACCATGCCGATGCGGCGTCGCAGGCCGTAGACATTCCGGATTGCACGGACGTTTTCGCCCGCCACAAAGACATCGCCGCCGACGTGGGCGCTGGTGATGAATTCGATGGTGCGGTTGATGGTTTTGAGGAGGGTGGTTTTGCCGGAGTTGGCGGGGCCGACGATGCCGAGGATGGTATTGCGGGGGACCGAGAGGGAGATTCGGTCGAGCGCGGTGCGTCCGCTGTAGGTCACGGAGACGTCCCTGAATTCGATGTGAGGGGTCATAGCGGGAGGAAGCTCACCAGCGTTTGCCGCGGCGGAGGCGCAGGCGCAGGAGGACGGCGGCGCTGTTGATGGTGAGGATGAGGAGGAGCAGGACGAGGGCGCTGCCGAACTTCATGTGGACGGGCATGCCGGGCACGTCGCGGGCAATGCTGTTGAGGTGCATGGCCATGGCCATGAACTGTTCGTCGAGGCGGTAGGGTGTGAACTTGGCCCATCCGGAGTCTTCGACCCACATGGAGGCGACGGCACCGGTGAGCATGATGGGGGCGGTTTCGCCCGCGGCGCGGGCGACGACGAGGATGACGCCCGTGAGGATGCCGCTGATGCTGTTGGGAAGCACGATGGTGCGGATGGTCTGCCAGCGGGTGGCACCGAGGTTCCAGCAGGCTTCGCGGAAGTTCCGGGGAACCGCGGCGAGGGCTTCGCGGGTGCTTGTGATGATGACTGGGAGGGTCATCACGGCGAGGGTGGCGGCGGCCACGAAGAGGCTTTTGTTCATCTTCATGGCGGCGACGAAAGCACCGAGACCGAAGAGAGCGTGAACGATGCTGGGCACGCCGGCGAGGCTGGTCACCGCGATCATGATGGCGCGGGTGAAGCGGTTGTCGGGTGCGTATTCGTTGAGGTAGATGCCCGAGAGGATGCCGATGGGCGCGACGATGAGGAGGCAGAGCACCGTGAGGTAGAATGTGCCGATGAGGGGTCCCCAGATGCCGCCGGAGGCTCCCCCTCGCAGAGGGTTTTCCGTCAGATATTCCCATGACAGGGCAGGCCAGCCCTTCACGAAGATGATGCCGATGATCCAGAGCATCGGGATGATGAGGGCGGCACTCATGGCGAGGAAGACCGACCGCATGATGGCGGTGGTGCGGTCCTTGCGTGCCTCGTGCTCGGTGGGGGCGAAGGGGTTATCGGTCTCAGGTGCTGGCATTGGCTTTGGCTCCCTTGATGATGAAATCGGCGATCAGGTTGATGGCGCAGGTGATGACGAGGAGGAGGATGCCGATGAGGAAGAGGACCTGGTAGTGGGGGTGCCCGGGAGTAGCCTCCCCCATTTCCGCGGCAATGGTGGCGGTGAGCGTCTTGATGGGATCGACGAACGATGTGGGGATCTGGACGACGTTGCCGGTGGCGAGCAGGACGGCCATGGTTTCTCCGACGGCGCGGCCGACACCGAGCATGCAGGCGGCGAGGAGACCATTGCGGGCGGCAGGGAAGAGAACCCGGTAGACCGTTTCCCATTTGCTGGCTCCGAGGGCCATGGCGGCTTCCCGGTAGGAATCGGGAACGGCCCGGAGGGCGTCTTCCGAGATGGAGACGATGAGCGGGACGCTCATGAGGGCGAGGATGATGGCTCCATTGAGGAGGTTGATGCCGAGTTCCGCGCCGGCGTAGCGGATGAGCATGGGGCTGATGATGGTGAGTCCGATGAAGCCCCACACGATGGACGGGATGGCCGCAAGGATTTCGATGGCGATCTTCATGGTCTCGCGGGTGCGCGGCCCTGCGAATTCGCTGATGTAGATGGCTGCGCCGAGGCCAAGGGGGACGGCCATGGCCATGGCGACGATGGCGACGGCGAAGTTGCCGATGATGAGGGCGAGGGCACCGTAGCGTGGTTCGGCGCTGGTGGGCCGCCATGTGATGGAGCCGAAGAATTCGCTCCAGTTCATCGATGGCAGGATGGGCGCAGCCTCCTGGAGGATGAAGTAGAAGATGGCGGCGACGCAGATGATCGAACTCCAGCCGCAGAGCCGGATGAGGAA
>CAZSDE010000420.1:2881-3889 GCA_964605435.1 uncultured Akkermansia sp. | reverse complement strand
GTCACCGGGTGTTCCGCGAGCCAGAAGCCCTTCGTGATCTCCACCTCATGCTGCGGTGCCTCGTTCTCCTGATGTCCCTTTTCGTTTGCCGCGGAACCTATACGGAAGCGACCGGGAGGAATCCAGCGCCACGTAAAGACCACGCCTTTGACCGTAAAGCTCGCATACACTTCATACCTGTCCTCACGGAATTCTTCCGCCCACGAAGGACGCGTAAATGAGGTTGCCATGCGGGAAACGCTAGGATGGTTCCATTAATGGAAACCATCAAGATCGATTTCCACGGATCCTCCAGAACCTCTCCGCGGGCATCAGCACGGAAGGGCGAAATGGTTCGGCCTTCTGTCGTTCGAGAGCCAACGGCGAGGTTGGTACGGGGCATTTCCAGATGCTTCTGAATTCAGCCAGCTCAGTCGTCCGACGACTGCCGCCGCAGGTCGTTTTCCTTGCGTCGGCGGCCGAAGAAATCGACGAGCAGGAAGCGTGTTTCATTTTCCATGACGCCGGGGGTTACTTCGCTGCGGTGGTTCAGGTTGGGCAGCTGGAGGAGGTTGATGAAGCCGCCAGCCGCTCCGCCTTTGGGATCGGGACAGCCGAAAATTACCCTGCGGATGCGGCAATGCACGATGGCACCGGCGCACATGGGACAGGGTTCCTTGGTGACATAGAGATCGCAGTCGGTGAGTCTCCAGTCGTCGACAACGCTTTCAGCCTGGGTCAGTGCGAGCATTTCGGCGTGCGCGGTGGCATCGCGGAGGGTTTCCACCTGATTCCATGCGCGTGCGATGATGGCACCGGCGCGCACGATGACGGCTCCGATGGGCACTTCGTCCTTGGCGGCGGCCCGCTGGGCCATGCGCAGGGCTTCGCTCATGAAATACTGATCGCTGACGAGATCGATCACGGGTTCCGGCGGACCGGGCGCGTCTGGATGAATCATGCGGTGAGCATGCCGCAGCGGCCGGGCGCGCCAATACCCATCAAGTGGATAGAGAACAAGATATTCGT
>CAZSDE010000420.1:0-2871 GCA_964605435.1 uncultured Akkermansia sp. | reverse complement strand
AGCCAGTGCGCGGGTTGGTGGAAGTTAGGGCGCTCGCCAGGGAGGCGGGCCAGAGAAAAGTAGCAGGCATGGCCTCCGGGCGGGTACCAGACAGCGGTGAGGTTGCCGCGCAGATCGCGCAGCGAATGGACTTCGAGCAGAGACTGGAGAACCACCACCGGGACCCGCACTTCGCCTTCCCAGTAGGCATTGCCGCGGGCGGTGCTGTGCCGCACATGTGAAAGGGGGAGCGGATGTCCGGCAGGTTGCTCGCGCTGACGCTCGCCGCGGAAGAGGCAGGCCCACCATTGATGGGTCGGAGCCAGATGAATCTCCAGATACCGCCCGGTCACCGGGTTCCCGAGGAAGCATTCCACGACATTCCGCTTCCAGAGACCTTCGACGAATTCCCGCTCGCTGGGCGGGCGGATGAGATCGGTCGGTGATGGCTCCATGCCCGCACGGAAGATGAGTTCGCTGCCGTGCTGGCCACCGGGAACTTCTTCGATGGCTGCCATGGGGACGCCGGCCGGCGGCCCGAGCGTGGCTCCGGTGACCCAATGCTGCACCATGCGCTGCGGCAGCCCGCCCAGCCGGACACTCCCGCCTGTACCGCCATCGGAATAGGAAATCATGCGACCATCATGGGGGAATTCAGGCGAGCAGCGGACCGTTCATGAAACCAAAGAAACGCTGCGCATTGCCATGGCATACACGTTCGACGAGGACCCGGAGCAGATCGAAATCGTCGGGCACTTCTCCGCGCGCCGCGTCTTCCCCGAGTACATTGCAGAAGATGCGCCGGAAGTATTCATGACGGCAGAAGCTCATGAAACTTCGGCTGTCGGTGAGCATGCCGACCCAGTGGCTGAGGAGCCCCAGATTGCTGAGGGCATTGATCTGCCATTCCATGCCTTCCTTCTGATCAAGAAACCACCAACCCGAACCGAACTGCACCTTGCCTGCGGTTCTGCCATCCATGAAATTCCCGCACATGGCGGCCACCGCATAGTTGTCGGCTGGATTGAGATTGTAGATCACCATCTTTGGAAGCGAACCACCGGAATCGAGCGCATCAAGGTACCGCCCGAGGCGCTCCACCTGCGGGTAATCGCCAATGGAATCGAATCCCGTGTCTGGGCCGAGGGTGCGGAAGGCGCGGCTGCTGGCATTGCGGAAGGCTCCGAGATGCAGTTGCTTGACCCAGCCTTTCGCGGCGTCGAGTTCCCCGCTGCGCACCATCAGGAAAGTGGCAAATTCCTCCTGTTCGGCGGCTGTGGGCAGCTCTCCCCGGCGCGCCTTCGCAAAGACCGCCGCGGCGCTTTCCTCCGTCCCATAGATCCCGGGAAGCTGCGTCAGTCCGTGATCGCTGAGCCGGCAGCCCCGCTGATGAAAGAATTCGTGCCGCGCCTCGAGGGCTGCCATGGCTCCATAGAGCGTCCCAGTCTCCATGTCGGCCGCCGCCCCCAGCCGGTCCACATAGCGATTCCAGACATCCACATTCCCCATCCGCATGAGAGCGTCGGGACGGAAGGTCGGCAGCATCTGCGTGCGCCCGCCCGATTCCGCCACGACCCGGTGATGCTCGAGGTCATCCGCCGGATCATCGGTCGTGCAGATCACTTCGACCCGGAATTCATCGAGAATGCCGCGCACCGTGCGGTCGGGCTGACGCAGCCGCGCATTCGCCTGCATCCAGACCGCCGGAGCCGTTGCCGGCGTGAGGATTTCATCGATTCCAAAGTAGCGCTTCAGTTCGAGCGCGCACCAATGGAACAGGGGATTGCGCAGCGTGTGCGGAACCGTCCCCGCAAAGGCAAGGAATTTCTCGTACGGCTCGGCCTTCCCCGTGCAGAATTCCTCGGCCACCCCATTGGCCCGCATGGCCCGCCATTTGTAATGATCGCCCTCAAGCCAGATCTCGTGCAGATTGCCGAACCGGCGGTCGCCCGCCACATCAGCCGGCGGTAGATGATTGTGGTAATCGATGATCGGCTGCAGCGCTGCCACTTCATGATAAAGACGGCGCGCCATGGGCGTCCGCAGCAGGAAATCATCATTCAGGAACATAGGAGGAAAACGGGTTCAGGTCTGAGGAAGAATCACCCCTCGGAGTATGAGCACAGCGACGACCACGGCCAGCGCAATCCGGTAATAACCGAATGGCTCGAGCCCGCGCTTCTGCAGGAACGAGACCATCCATTTCACAGCCAGAAAGGCCGACAGCCACGCGGCAAAACATCCCAGCATCATCGCCATGACACTGTATTCCTCGAAGAGAATCTTCCAGTTCTTCAGGAATTTGTAGCCCGCCGCCGCCGTCAGCGTCACCATCCCGAGCAGAAAACTGAACTCCACGGCCGCAATCATGTGCAGCCCGCACAGCAGGCCACCGACGATCGTCATGAGACTGCGGCTCGTTCCCGGCCACATGGCCACACACTGCAGCAGACCAATCGTCAGCGCCATCGACGCAGTGATCCGGTCCATCCCCAGTCCATTGCGCACCTTTCCGGGCGAAGCATTCCGCTTGAACCACGCCACCGCCAGAATCGCCACCCCGCCCACAAACCACGAAGCCACCGTCGGCCACAGCCCAGTCAGCAGGGCATCAATCCGCTTCTCGAGGAACAATCCGGCAAACGCGGCGGGAAGAAAGGCCAGCAGCAGGTTCCGCAGCAGCACCAGTCCGGCCGGATTCCGCCCCAGCAGGCCCTCGGCCATCCCGCGTGCCTTCGTGAAGTAGATTCCCAGCACCGCCAGAATCGCTCCCGCCTGCACGACAATGGCAAAAGCCTTCGAAGCTTCGTTGTCTTCGAGTCCAAGGATCCGCTGCGCGAGCAGGATGTGTCCGGTCGAACTCACCGGGAGGTACTCCGTCAGCCCTTCCAC
>CAZSDE010000419.1:0-3890 GCA_964605435.1 uncultured Akkermansia sp. | reverse complement strand
CATCGCCCCCGCCGCCAGCAACCCGGGTGCACCCGCGCCGCAGCGGCCAAACCTCGTCTTCATCCTCGCAGACGACCTCGGCTGGGCTGACACGGGATGCTACGGCAGCAAGTTCCACCGCACCCCAAACATCGACGCACTCGCCCGCCGCGGCATGAAGTTCACCAATGCCTACGCCGCCAATCCCCTCTGCTCCCCCACCCGCGCCAGCATCCTCACGGGCCTCTACCCAGCCCGACTCGGCATCACCGCCCCCACCTGCCACGTCCCGGAGGTCCGCCTGAAGGCATCTCTGCCCGCCAACGCCGCCCCCTCTGCCCGCTGGCTCATCCCCACCAGCGCCACCCGACTCGATACCACGCACCGCACGCTCCCGGAATTCCTGCGCGACGCCGGATACGCCACGGCGCACTTCGGCAAGTGGCACCTCGGAGCCACGCCGTTCTCTCCCCTCGAACAGGGCTTCGCCTCGGACTTCCCCCACCACCACGGCCCCGGCCCTGCCGGCAGTTACCTCGCCCCATGGAAATTCAGCGGCCCTCAGCCAGTCACAGGCCAGCAAGGCGAACACATCGAAGACCGCACCGCTCAGGAAGCCGCCGAGTTCATCCGCAAGCACCGCCACCAGCCGTTCTTCCTCAATTACTGGGCCTTCTCAGTCCATTCTCCCTACGAAGCCAAACCGGACTCCATCGCCCAGTTCGCCAGCACCTCACCCAGCGGCCCGCAGGCGAATCCACTCTACGCCGCCATGGTCGCCAGCCTCGACGACGCCGTCGGCACCCTCGTCCGTACCCTCGAAGCGGAAAACCTCCTCGACCGCACCATCATCGTCTTCTTCTCCGATAACGGCGGCGTGAACTGGCAGGCCATGAAATCGGAAAGCCCCGCCGGAAAACCAAACCGCTTCGCTCACCTCCCGCCCACCAGCAATGCCCCGCTCCGCGGCGGCAAAGCGTCGGTCTTCGAAGGCGGCGTCCGCGAACCCTGCCTCGTCGTCTGGCCCGGCGTCACCCCGCAGGGATCGCAATCGGACGCCCTCATCCAAAGCATCGACTTCCTCCCCACCCTCGCAGAAGCCACCGGCATCACCCTGCCAGCGGACCTCCAGCACGATGGACGCTCGTTCGCCTCCGTCCTCCGCAACCCAGCTGCCCCGCACCGCGATACCATCTTCACTTTCTTCCCGCACGATACCCCAGCCTCAGGTCAGCACCCAGCCTGCGCCGTCCGCCGCGGTCCATGGAAACTCATCCGCTACTTCCACGGCAACCCGGACGGATCGCACCGACTCGAACTCTACAACCTCGCCAGCGATCCCTCGGAATCCACCAGCGTCGCCGCATCCGACCCCACCCTCACCGCGGATCTCGACACTCTCATCTCCCAGTTCCTCAAGGATACCCACGCCGTCGTCCCCCAGCCGAATCCAGCATGGAATCCCAAGGCCGCAACCCATCGCCCGGATTCACCAAGGAAACAGAACGATCCCTCATTCTCAGGCTGGAAGGTCCGCAATGCCTCGGCCACCATCCGCGACGGCGCTCTCGTCGTCACCAACCCAGCCAAGGACCCCTTCCTCGGATTCGCCCCCGGCCCACTCAAGGGCCCTGCCCATCTCCACTTCCGTCTCCGCAATGAAGGCGGACCCGGCCGCGTCGCATGGCTCCCCTCACCCAATGCCCCCGCCGCCGCATCCCCCAAACCAATCAACTTTTCCACCAAAGCCGGCGACTGGACCACCCTCAGGCTGACCATCCCCCACACGGAAAACTCCGCAGGCATCGTCCGCCTCCACCTCCCCCTCTCCGATACCACGGAAATCGACTTCCTCGAAATCATCACCGGCGACACCACGCGCCGCTTCGATTTCACCAATCCCTGACTCCACTCCGGCAAGTCCGATTCTCCGTCTTGAAGCGCCGCCGCGCCCACCCATCATCACCCCATGTTTCAATCGCACCTCGACCGCTCCATCGCTGCCCTCGAAGCAGTCCGCTCCATGGAAAACGAGGTCGCCCGCGCCGCCCACACCATGGCTTCCTGCCTCCACTCCGGAGGCCGCATCCTGTCCTGCGGAAATGGCGGCAGCGCCGCGGAAAGCGCTCACTTCTCCACCGAACTCCTCTGCCGCCTCGACGGCGACCGCCCCCCCCTCGCCGCCATCAACCTCACCGCCGACGGCAGCTTCCTCTCGGCAACCGCCAACGATTACCAGTTCGATGAGGTCTTCGCACGCCAGATCGATGGCCTCGGCCGCCCCGGCGACGTCCTCATGGCCATCACCACGAGCGGAAATTCCCCCAATGTCCTCCGCGCCCTCGAACGCGCCCGCTCCCGCGGCCTCCGCAGCGTCGCCCTCCTCGGACGCAACGGCGGCCTCGCCGCCCCCCTCGCAGATGTCCCGCTCATCGTCCCGGACCACTCCACCGCCCACATTCAGGAAGCCCACCTCGTCCTCATCCATATCCTCTGCGCCCAGATCGAATCCCTCGTCTTCGGAAAGTCCCAGCCCATTCCCCCGCCAGCCTCGTAACTGTCCCCGGAATCCACCCCTTGCCATTCACCGCATTCCCTCCTCTTATCCATTCCCATGAGCGTTCTCGTCGATAAAAATACCCGTCTTCTGGTCCAGGGCATCACCGGCAATTCCGGAGCCTTCCACGCCCGCGGCTGCCGCGACTACGGCACCAATGTCGTCGCCGGTGTCACCCCAGGTAAAGGCGGTCAGAAATTCGACGACTCCATCCCCATCTTCGACACCGTCCACGAAGCCCGCGCCGCCACTGGCTGCAACGCAACCATGATCTTCGTGCCGCCCCCCTTCGCCGCCGATGGCATCCTCGAAGCCGCCGACGCCGGCATCGAACTCATCGTCTGCATCACCGAAGGCATTCCCGTCAATGACATGATGCGCGTCAAACACGCCATGGCCCACTCCAAAAGCGTCCTCATCGGACCAAATTGCCCAGGCATCATCACCCCAGGAGCCGCCAAAATCGGTATCATGCCGGGCTATATTCACAAACCCGGCCGCGTCGGCGTCGTCAGCCGCTCCGGCACCCTCACCTACGAAGCCGTCTGGCAACTCAGCAGCCGCGGCCTCGGCCAAAGCACCTGCATCGGCATCGGCGGCGACCCCATCAACGGCCTCTCCCATACCGACTGCGCCAGACTCTTCACCGAAGACCCGGACACCGACGCCTTCATCCTCATCGGCGAAATCGGAGGCTCCGGCGAAGAAGAAGCCGCCGCATGGATCAAGGAAAACTGCCGGAAACCAGTCGCCGCCTTCATCGCCGGTGCCACCGCCCCCCCCGGTCGCCGCATGGGCCACGCCGGTGCCATCATCTCCGGCGGTAAAGGCACCGCCGAAGCCAAAAAGGAAGCCCTCCGCGACGCCGGAATCCTCGTGGCCGATTCCCCCGCCGACATGGGTGCCATGCTCGTCAAGGCCATCGAAGCCAAACGCTGAGCACCCCGGCACGCCCCAAAACTATCCCATTCCTCAAGCGCCCGGCCCCACCTCACAGGGCCGGGCACTTTTTTGCCCCCACCACCCATCACCCCTCTGACACCCCCTCCACCAGAACCAATCCCCCCTCGACGCAGCCACGCCTCAACCGGCTGCCTCACCGGCGGCTGCCTCCTCCCCTTCCTCCTCTTCCTCTTCGCCGCCTCCCAGGGCGACCTCGGCGGTCCTCTCTTCTGGCCTGCCCTCTCCGCTATCCTCGGCTTCCTCGGCCTCCTCATCGGACTCTCCATCTCCAGGAAACATCCCTGATAGATGTCAAGGTGGCTTACATCCGCCACCGCGATGCGCATGCCGCGTACACAGGGTTAGTCACCCCGCTTTCATTGTTCCACCGTGATGCGCCCATCCATGCCTA
>CAZSDE010000418.1:0-3897 GCA_964605435.1 uncultured Akkermansia sp. | reverse complement strand
GGCCGCCGCGGAGGACACCTTCCTGGGGGTATTCGGGCATGTGGGTGACATCGCCGCGGAATTCGCCGGGTGAGCGGACATCGACCATGGGTTTGCCGGCCTGCATGTGGGCGAGGGTATCAGGGAAGAAGGCGCGGATTTCCGTGTCCCGGCGGGCTGGCGGGGTGGGATAGGATGATGGGGTGGGTTTGGGGATTTCGCGGGTGAGCGGGCGGTTTTCGGTGGTCCATTTGGCGCGGCCTCCGTCGACGACGGCGGCGTTGCGGTGACCGAAGAGCTGGAAGACCCAGAAGGCGTAGCAGGCCCACCAGTTTGATTTATCGCCGTAGAAGATGACCTTGGTTTCCGGGGTGATGCCGTGGTGGGAGCAGAGCTGGGCGAAGGCATCCGGGCCGATGTAATCGCGGACAGTCTGGTCGTTGAGGTCGCGCCGCCAGTCGATGTGAACGGCTCCTGGGATGTGGCCGGTATCGTAGAGAAGGACATCTTCATTGCTTTCGATGATGCGGATGGATGGGTCGTCGAGGTGGTCGGCGAGCCAGCTGGTGCTGACGAGGACATCCGGGTGGGCGTAGGCAGAGAATTTATCGCTCATGGTCAGGTGGGGATACGATGGAGTCGGGCTGATGGGGAGGGGGAAATCAAGCGTGGTGTGGCGGGGGTCAATGGGCGGCGGGCAGGGGTGCGGGGCTGGCGAGTTGGTAGAGGCGGAGTTCCGGTTGGTGGGTGCCGACTTTGCCTGGGGGGCGGGACCAGACGAGGGTGGCTTCCGAGTCGAGGGCGGCGTAGAAGCGGCGGCGGTTTTCGAATTCTGTTTCGCGGCCTTCCTTGGGGCGCTGGTCGCTGCGGAGGTAGCGTTCGAATTCGTCGCCTGCGATGGCGAGGTGGGTGAAGCCCCGGGCGGCGAGGGCGGCGGGGGAGGGGGCGGCATCCGGGAGGTAGGAAACGGTTTCGATGGGGAAGGGGACGGGGGTTTTCAGGTGGTAGCCATCGGCGAAGCGGCCGGCGGCATCGGGCAGGCAGACTTTGCGGCCCTGGATGAGGCGGCTGCCGGGAGGCAGGGAGGCGGTGGTCCATGCGAGGAGTTCGCGTCGGGCATCGGATTGGAAGCCGTGGAGGTAGGGCCATGAGCGGGCGAGGCTGAGCAGGCAGGCTGCGGTGGCCGCAGGGATGGTGAAGCGTGCGAGGCGCGAGGAAGCGATCTGGTGGAGTCCGAGGGCGGCGGTGGCGGCGATGCCCGCGCAGGCTGGGAGGAAGTAGCGGCCTGAGTCCTTGGCAGAGAAGGCGAGGATGGCGGCGAGGGCGAGAGGCGAGCAGGCGAGGAACCATTCGGCGCGGTGGTGGCGTCGGGTGGCGTGCCATGCGGTGGCGGCACCGGCGAGGCAGAGTGGGAGGAGGTGAGCCGAGCGGTTGAGAAGGCGGGAGAAGAAGCCTGCGTGGGGGATGGATTTGGTGACTCCGGCGTGGCCTTCGAGGACCATGGAGGTCTCGCGTGAGAGTGATGAGCGGAACGTGGTGGGGTCGGTGAGGATGCGGTAATTGACGATGGCGAGGCAGGTGACGAGCGTGGCGAGGGCGGCGAAGGCGAGCAGGCGGCGGTTGGGGTGCTGATACGGGAAGCAGAGGATGGCTGGGATGAGCATGATGGCTCCGGCGTATTTGGCGGAGATGGCGAGGGCGGTGGCGAGGCCCAGCCATGCGGCGCTGCGAGGGGAAGGCCGTTTTTCCATGTGGGTGGCGGCGGCGAAGACGGCGCAGACGCCGAAGAGGAGGGCGGCATCCTCCTTGAGGTAGCGGCTGTATTCGTGGACGTCCGGCTGGAGGACGAGGAGGATGCCGGCGGCGAGTCCGGTCCATGGGCCGCGTTGCCGGGCGACGGTCCATGCAAGGAGGGTGGCGGCGGTGGCGGCGAAGGCCGCCGAGAGGCTGCGTCCGGTTTCCACGATGTCCTGAGGCGCGGAGAGTCCGCGGGAGCGGACGGCTGTGGCGGTGGATTCGAGGAGGAGGAGAGGGTGGTGGAGATTGCGGGTGTTTTCCGCGATCTGGCGGACCTTGCCTGGTTCGTCGGTGTGGTAGAAGTAGGGGAAATCGTTCCAGAGCGAGAGGAGCAGCCATGAGCCGAGGCCGAGGGCGGCGAGGGCAGGGAGGAACCAGCGGGGGAGATTGGTGGGGGCGGGCAGGGCAGTCATCCGGCGGGTCAAGATGGCGGTGGCGGGGGAATCGTCCAGGCGAGTTTCCCTTGGCTTGCGGAAGCGTGGCTGCTGTGTTCCGTGGGGTGATGAAACAAGACTGGATGCTGCGGGTGTCTGCGTTGCTGGGTGCGGTGGGCGTGGCGCTGGGAGCCTTCGGGGCGCATGGACTGAAGGGCGTGCTGAGTGCCGTGCCGAATGGGATGGAGAACTGGAAGACGGCGGTGCTTTACCATCTGCTGCATGCTGTGGTGATGCTGGTGGTGGCGCTGCGTGGCGGGATGGAGCGGGCGTGGTGGCTGCTGCTGGTGGGTGTGTTCGCCTTCAGTGGGAGTCTGTATCTGATGGTGCCGCTCGGCTGGAAGTGGCTTGGGCCGGTGACGCCGGTGGGGGGCGTCCTGCTGATTGCCGGATGGGTCACCGTGGCGCTGCGGGCGGGTCGGCGGCAGGATGGTCACTGAGCGAGGTGAGCGGCGAGCCACGTTGAGACGGTTGTGGTGTTGAGGGAAGCAATGGTGTGATCCGGTGACGTGAGGGTGAGGCTGCCGGGCGGAGCCCAGACGTCAGGGCAGGTGGGGCCGAAGAGGAGGTGGGCGGGCAGGCCGCAGGCTGCGGCGAGGTGTGCGATGCCGCTGTCGTGTCCGGCGAACCACTGGCATGAGGCGAGGGCGGTGACGAGGTCGGGGAGGGGCAGATGGTGGGCGGTGCGGGTGGGAATGCCGGAGTGCCGGAGGGCAGGAGCGAGCTGGCTGGCCGGGGTATTTTCCTCGCATTCCCCTGTCACTACGAGGCAGCTGCTGATGAGTCTCTGCTGGTGGAGGTACTGGAGGGTGGCGAGCCAGCGTTCGGCCGGCCAGATTTTCCGTGGGCCGCCGCTGCCGGGATGGATGGCGAGGGAGCCGCTGTGGGAGGGGGTGGTCAGCTGGAAGGGTTGGACTGGCAGGTGACCGGGGAGGGCGTCGGCGAACTGGAGCCAGGCTGGCCGGTCCGGCTGCATGGTCCATGGTCCCTGATGGACCTCTGGGATGCCGCATTGCCGGAGGCGCTCCCTGGTGATGCCTTCTGGATCGGGGAGCCATGAAACAGCGAGATCGCATGAGCCGATCCATGCGGCGAGGGCGGGAGGGGCGGGGGTTTCCGGGTGGAAGAGGAAGCTGGCGGCTGCCGAGGCGGGGTCGCGGTGGTCGTGGCAGAGGCTGGCTGAGCGGGCGAGGGCGGCGTGGCCTGGGGAGGCGAGGAGGTGGATTTCGGCGTCGGGCCACTGGGAGCGGATGGCCGCGAGGGAGGGGAGGGTGAGGATGAAGTCGCCGAGGGCACCGCCCCGGGCGGCGAGGATCCTGCGTGGGGTCATGGGGTGGGTGCGGCGGGCTGCTGGCATGCGAGGGCAGCGAGCACGGCGTGGGCGATGGCGGAGACTACGGGGACTGCCACCGAGTTGCCGAACTGGCGGTAGGCCTGCGTATCCGATACGGGGATCTGGAAGGAATCGGGGTATCCCATGAGCCGGGCGCATTCGCGGGGGGTGAGGCGGCGCGGGTTCTGGTTGCTGCCCTGGGAGACGAGGATTTCGCTGCCGTCCTTGTAGTAGCGGGCGCTGAGGGTGCGGGTGGTGTCGGCTGGGGAGACGACGCTGCAGCCGAAGCCATTGCCCTTGGCCTTGTGTTTGCGGGCGTAGTCCTGGAGGTAGGTCCAGAGTTTGTTGCTCAGG
>CAZSDE010000417.1:0-3901 GCA_964605435.1 uncultured Akkermansia sp. | reverse complement strand
CATGGTCGTCCTCAATCACACGCTCTTCTTTACCCTCCTTTCCAGTCAGGACGACATGGGAGCCGAAGGCCAGGGCTTTCTCTTTCCCAACGACTTCGTGATCATGGACGAAGCCCACACGCTGGAAAATACTGCAGCCCGCCAGCTCGGTCTGCACATTTCTCAGGGTGGTCTCAAGTTCGACCTCCAGCGGCTCTACAATCCCCGCTCCCAGAAGGGCCTCTTCGCCCTCGCTGCCTCAGCCGACGGTGTCCGCGCCACCGCCTCGCTCCTCGAACAGGTCGATGGATTCTTTTCTTCCGTGCGTTCGGCGGCCCATTTCGCCCCGGCCGGCCGGGAATTCCGCGTGCGCCGCCCCGGCCTCGTCGAAAATACCCTCAATGCCGCCCTCATGGACGTCATCTCGGAAATCCGCACGCTCTCGGACGACAAGGAAGCCCCGGACAGCACGGTCACGGAACTCACGGAAATGGGCCGCCGCCTCATCGAAACCCGCGCCGCCCTCGAGGAATTCCTAGGCCACGCCCGCGATGGCTCAGTCTACTGGGTGGAACGCTCGGGCATCGATGACCGCAACCTCAGCCTCCACGCCGCCCCGGTCGATGTCGCTCCCCTCCTCCGCAATCTCTTCTTCTCAGGCGGCAAAACCTGCATCCTCACCAGTGCCACCATGGGAGCCGGGGAACCCGGCCTGCGCTACTTCCGCCGCCGCTGCGGAGCGGAGAAGATCCGCGCGGTCGAACTCGGCAGCCCGTTCGACTGGGAACAGCAGATGACCCTCCACCTCGTCCGCTCCATACCGGATCCCAACCACCCAGGCTACGAGGCTGCCCTCGAGGAATGGATCCGACACTTCATCTCGCTCTCGCAGGGCCGCGCCTTCGTCCTCTTCACCAGCTACAAACTGATGGAATCGATCGCCGCACGCATGGAACGCTGGTTTCAGCAGATGGGATGGAACCTTCTCGTCCAGGGCAAGGGCCGCCCGCGCCACCAGATGCTCGCCGATTTCAAAGAGGACATCAGCAGCGTACTCTTCGGCACGGAAAGCTTCTGGACCGGCGTCGATGTCCCCGGCGAAAGCCTCAGCAATGTCATCATCACACGGCTGCCGTTCGCCGTCCCGGATCACCCGCTCACCGCCGCCCGCATCGAACACATCGAAGACCGCGGCGGCAACCCGTTCACCGAATACAGCGTCCCGGAAGCCGTCCTCAAACTCCGCCAGGGCATCGGCCGCCTCATCCGCACCAAACGCGACCACGGCATCGCCGTCATCCTCGACCCCCGCGTCCTCACCAAAGTCTACGGCCGCACCTTCCTCGACGCCCTCCCTCCTGCCCCGCGCGTCATCGCAGACTGAGGAGCCCACCGCAAAAGCCACTGACAGCACGCGCCATCGCTGCCGTATCCGGCCCATGCGCCTGTCCGCCTCCGCCTTCGCTTTCCTCACCGCCCTAGCCGCCTCCGCCCCCGCGGCCAATCCCCCGCCGGATTCCCGCTGGCAGGCCGATGTCCTCGCCACAGGCATGGCCCAGCCCATGGAACTGGAACGCGCCCCCGACGGCCGCATCTTCTTCATCGAACTCGCCGGACGCCTCCGCATCTGGAAACCGGAGACCCGCACGGTCACCGAGGCCGCCACCATCCCAGCCTTCACGGAACAGGAAAACGGCCTGCTCGGCTTCGCCCTCGATCCCCAGTTCGCCAGCAATCAGTGGATCTACATCTTCTATTCCCCAAAGGAGGAACCCGGCCAGCGCCTCAGCCGCTTCACCATGCAGGGCGATTCGCTCGACCTCGCCTCGGAAAAGGTCGTCCTCTCCTTCTCCACCCAGCGGCGCGAATGCTGCCACCACGCCGGCAGTGTCGAATTCGGACCGGATGGCTGCCTCTTCATCTCCACAGGCGACAACACCCACCCGCACGGGGACTCGGAAGGCTTCGCCCCCATCGACGAACGACCGGACAAGGAACCATGGGATGCCCAGAAATCCTCGGCCAATCCCAATGACCTCCGCGGAAAAATCCTCCGCATCAAGCCCCGGCCCGATGGCTCCTGCGAAATCCCAAAAGGCAATCTCTTCCCCCCCGGCACCCCGGGAACCCGGCCGGAAATCTACTGCATGGGATGCCGCAATCCATGGCGCATGAGCGTCGATCAGGCCACCGGCCACGTCTACTGGGGCGAAGTCGGCCCGGACGCCGGCGGCGACGGCCCCCGCGGCCCCCGCGGCTATGACGAAATCAATCAGGCCCGCAAGGCCGGCAATCACGGCTGGCCATACTTCATCGGAAATAATTTCGCCTACGCTGACTACGATTACACCACCCGGAAAACGGGACCGAAATTCGACCCGCTCAAGCCACGCAACGACGCCCCGGGCAACACGGGAGCCAAAGACCTCCCTCCCGCCGTCCCAGCCTTCATCTACTACCCCTACGGTGCCTCGGAACAATTCCCGGAAGTCGGCCAGGGCGGCCGCTCAGCCTGCGCCGGCCCCGTCTTCCACTTCCGCCCGGAATTCGAACAGTCCGGCGGCTTCCCCGCCTACTTCGACAATTGCCTGCTCTGGTGGGACTGGGAACGCCGCATGATCCGCTGGGCCCGTCTCGACAAGGACAGCAACCTCGCCGCCATCGAACCATTCACCCCAGCCATCCCCATCAAACGCATGCTCGATGCCCAGTTCGGCCCGGACGGCCAGCTCTACTGCATCGACTACGGCGAAACATGGGGTGCCAATGCCGACGCCCGCCTCCTCCGCATCTCGTTCACCCACGGCAACCTCCCACCCACCGCCACCGCAAAGGCCAACCCTCCCCACGGCCCCCTCCCTCTCAAGGTCAATCTCTCCAGCGAAGGCAGCACCGACCCGGACAGCTCCGCCGATGCCCTCGCCTACGCATGGTCGCTCAATGGCAAACCATTCTCCACTGAACCCAACCCGTCCCTCGACATCACCACCGCAGGCGACCACGTCATCGAACTCTCCGTAACCGACCCCAACGGGGCCACCGCCACGGCCCGCACTTCCATCGTCGCCGGAAATTCCCCGCCCGCCGTCGCCCTGACTTCCCCCGCAGATGGCGATTTCTTCTCGCCAGACCAGCCAGTCACATGGTCGGCCACCATCCACGACGCGGAAGAAGGGAATTCGAAGGACGCCCCGGATTCTTTCGCCCCGCGCCTCCTTATGAGCGCAGCCCCGGACCGCGGCGGACCGGAACCCATGGGCCTCACCCTCATGAAAAGCGCGGACTGCTTCAATTGCCACGCCCCGGAACACCGCATCGTCGGCCCCGCCTTCCTCGAAATCGCCAACCGCTACCGCGGCCAGAAGGATGCCCTCAATGCAAGTATCGACCGCGTCCAGAAAGGTTCCTCGGGCGTCTGGGGCCCCGTTCCCATGCTCCCCCATGGCCACCACTCGCGCGATCAAATCGCCGCCATGGTCTCATGGGTCTTCTCCCTGCAGCCTGACTCGGAAAAACCCATCCTCCAGCGCGGCCTCAGCGGATCCCTGGAACTTCCTCAATCCGCAGCCTCAGCCCGCGCCATCACCCTCGAAGCCACGTTCACCGACGCCGGACAGCCCCCCGCCAGCCCCCTCACCCACCGCACCACCATCACCCTCCGCAACCGCCGCACGGAAGCAGAAGCCTGCCATTCCAAAAACGGTACCCAGGCCCTCCCCGGAGGCTCCGCCAGCGGCGGCCACTTCATCGGCGATACCAACCACGGCCAGTGGATCGAACTGAAAGGCATCCGACTCGACCAAACCTCATCCTTCACCACCCGCACCGCCAGCGGAGGAGCCGGCGGCACCATCGAGATCCACACGGACAAACCCGACGGCCCCCTCGTCGCCCCCATACCCATCCCCACCACCGGCGGCTG
>CAZSDE010000416.1:0-3903 GCA_964605435.1 uncultured Akkermansia sp. | reverse complement strand
CATGACGGCCGGGATGGGGGCGTTCGGCTGGGTCGGCTGGGCAAGACGCTGCCATGGGTCCGATCCATCGAGTACCGAAGCACCGCCCGTGAAGGCGCGCAGCGTGGCGAGGGCGTCCGGCTGAACCCCGAGGATGCGCGGAATCTGGGCACGGTTCAGATTGAGGCAGGAAGCTTCCTCGCCATCACGGACCCGGAAACTGATGAAGTGGACGCCGCTGAGTTCGTCGGGATCAAAGTCCCATTGGCGTCGTCCGGATTCCGAATTGAGGTCTTCGTAGATGGGGAGGGTGGATTCGCCGACGAATGCGAAGCCACCCGTACCGGAGTCGCGCGTGGAGGGAGTCGAGCGGGCATCCTGCCGGAAGGCATGCAGGGCCGTGACCATGAAAACGCCCGTGGCGAGCAGAGTTGCGAGCGCGACGCTGCGGCTGCGGCGTCGGACCGCGTTCCGGATGCCGAGCGCATTGAGGGACGCGAGCCCAGCCGAACTGCCGCGTTCCATGCGGGCGAGGATCGATGCGAGGGCGCGCAGGCCTTCCGTGAGCAGCAGCGCTCCCGCACCGAAGAACAGCATGGGCGCAAAGACCTGCGGAACCTTCCCCGAGAACGCAAGCATGGCCGCCGCAGCGACCGCCGACACCAGAGGAGGAAGCCGGAAACGCCGCCGCTGAGCCGGCCCCGACGGAGCCATGAGGGCTGCAGGACCAGCGCTGAGGAGATCGCGCGGCACCGCCCGGGCAATGCGGCGGGACACCAGCGTCACCACGGCGAGCGCCAGCAGCAGGGTGACGGCGGCAGCGATGAGCAGCGACAGCGGCCGGGTGGTGGGCACAAACTGGAGTCCGAGGGCGGCGTCCGCCCATTCCCGCTCGAGTCGCTGCAGCGTCCAGCGCGCATAGGCCATGCCCGCTGCCGTCCCGGCGATGGTGGCGGGTATGCTGAGGGCGGCTGCCTCGCTCATGAAGAGCCTGCGGACCTGAGGACCAGTCCATCCAGTGGCCCGGAGCAGACCAATCTGGCTGGCGCGCTGACTGATTCCAAAAGTGAACAGCAGAGCCGCGAGCAGAAGCGCCGTGGCGATCAGGAAAGCCGACATGCTCAAAAAGAGCGCGCCGAAATCCATGCTCTGCGCCACCGACTGGTCCGCCAGCGCTTTCACCGCGACCGTCTGGAGTCCAGCCGTAGCCGCCGTGAGGTTCGCGCCCAGCTGACGCGTGATTTCCGCCGCGTCCGTTTCTCCGGGGATCCGGAACGATGTTAGTTCGCCGAAGCGGTTCCGCCAGAGCTGCTGACCATCGGCGAGATGCAGAAAGAGCTTGGGCGTGCCGCGTTGCTCCCGCCAGAAGGCATCGTCCTTGTCCCGGATCAGATCCTGCTGAATCGGAATCCCAGGCTTCCAGTCGCGGCAGTTTTCTGATTCACTGACGCCCGGGAAATCGGGAGTCCACGAACGCTGAAGCGCCGGGTGCCCGGCCGGAAGCACCGCGTGGACCCGGAAGGTCGCCGTCGCTTCCTCGAGATTGCGGGCATTGGTGACCCGGAAGAAGCGCAGGCCAAGGGTGTCGCCCGCTTTCAGCCCGAGGTCATCCGCGAGCCATGGGTGAAGGATCACGGATCCTTCCGGCCAGTCACTCGGAAGTCCTCCGGCTCCGGGAAGCGTCGCTGTAGCCATGGAATAGGGAGTGAGGCCGTCTGGTTCCCTCGTGATGGCATTGACAAGGTAAGTCAGCACGCCCTGGGCAGCAGGGTAGGCAGCGCTGATGCTGGCAGCGGTGGGCGGGGCAAGGAAAATGCGGGACGTGCTCACGCGGACGGCATCAGGCAGAGCGGTCACTTCCAGCCCGGCGTCGGCCGCTGTGAGAAGGCCGGGCGCACTGAGGTCCGCCGCACCGCTGCAAAGCAGAAGATTCACCCGGCCCGGCAGCTGCGCGGCTTCCTGAAGCGAAACCAGCGGGACGTACAGATTGAGCGGCGGGGCCTGATCCGCCTTGAGACTGAAAGCACCCATGGCGGCGTCGGGAACCTCCGCCGCAATCGTCAGGCGCTGCGTCACCGTCAGGTCGGATTCCCCCGAGAGTGGTGCGTCGCGCGACAGCAGGCTCGGCTTTTCAAAGCGGACAATCACTTCGCGTCCCTGCGCATGTCCCGTCAGACCGAGGGCCGCCGCAAGTGGCCGGCTGACAGCGGCAGCGCCTGCGGATTGCGGCCATGCTTCCGGGGCCAGTTGCCAGAAGCTTTCCGGGACACCGAAGAGATTGACATTGGCGGCACGCTGACGCCCGTCCGGTTCGGTAACTGTCGCCGTGAGCAGAAGCGCCGGCACCACCTGTCCGGCAGCGGGCGATTGCGTGGCCAGCCGATCCGCGAGCGAAGCCGTGAAGAACCCGTCGCGCGAAAGCACCACCGAACTGACCTTGCCGAGGCGGATCTCCGCCTGCCGGGCGAGGGTTGCGCGGACGGAGTCGCCGGTGATGAGGGATCCGCTGATGACAGCAGCCGTGAGCGCCACGCCAAGGAAGAGACCGGCGTGCCAGCGCCAGTAATGACGGAGGCTGCGGAGCAGAAGAAGAAGACGCGTCATGGAGACGTCATCATGCCGCCCGCGCCCGCCCGCTCAACCGCAAGCCATGCCGGATGCCGACGCAATTCCGGAGTCGTGCCAGACTTGGCGGGCAGGGAAGCCCGGACTATCAGTCTCACATGAAAGCCAAACTTCTGATTCAGCTGATGGCAGCCAGCGTGGGATGCGCGGCGGAGGTGCGCACGGACATCTGTGTTTACGGGGGAACGTCAGCGGGCATTGCCGCGGCCCTCCAGGCGGTGCGGATGGGGAAAACGGTATCCCTTGTGGAGCCTTCGGGGCATGTGGGCGGGCTGACGACTGGCGGGCTGGGAGCGACCGATATCGGGAACAAGGCGGCGATTGGGGGAATCGCGCGGGAATTCTACGAGCGGGTGTTCCGGTACTATGAAAACAAGGAGGTATGGAAACTGGAGGACCGCGATGCTTATCTGAAGAAACACCGGGGAGGTCGGGATCCCGTTAGCGAAGTGACCGGACGGGAGACCCTGTGGTTCTTCGAACCGAGCGCCGCTGCTTCGATTTACATGGACATGCTGCAGGAGTCGGGCGTGCAGGTGCGGGTGGGCGAACCGCTGACCGCCGTGACCCGCGAGGGGCGGTCCATTGTTTCCCTCACGACGGGCAGCGGCAATATGTGGAGGGCCGCCATCTTTCTGGACTGCACGTACGAAGGGGATCTCATGGCAAAGGCCGGGGTTTCCTATCATGTGGGACGCGAGGCCAATGCCGTGTACGGGGAAAAGCTCAACGGGGTGCGCGGAGAGACGCCCAAGCATCAGTTCACCGTGCCAGTGGACCCGTGGAAGAAGCCCGGGGATCCGACGAGTGGCCTGCTCCCCCACGTGCAGGCAGACCCACCCGGTGAAGCCGGCAGTGGTGACCACACCGTGCAGGCGTACAATTTCCGGCTGTGCATGACGCAGGACCCTGCCAACCGCAGGGCATGGGAAAAACCCGAGGGCTACGACGAGTCCGACTTCGAACTGCTGGCCCGGTACATCGAGGCGCGCGTGGCGGCAGGAAAGCCCCTGACGGCAGGACAGTTGTTTCATCCGCTGCCCATGCCGAACCGAAAAACAGACACCAATAACAACGGTGGGTTCTCGACGGATGTGATCGGCATGAACTACTCCTGGCCCGAAGCCAGCCACGACGAACGCGCAAAAATCTTCCGCGATCATGAACGCTACACACGCGGATTCTTCTATTTTCTGTCCAGTAGTGCCCGGGTGCCGGAAAAACTCCGGGAAGAAGTGGCGTCGTGGGGACTCACCAAAGACGAGTGGCCCGCCACCGGCGGATGGCCCCCGCAGCTGT
>CAZSDE010000415.1:1096-3913 GCA_964605435.1 uncultured Akkermansia sp. | reverse complement strand
CCGTCATCCCCCTTGTGCAACTCTACGACGCCGCCCTCGCAGCCTACCGCCAGAATCCCAGCGAAGCCACCCAGCTCGCCGCTTCCCCGGAAGCCGCCGCCCTCACCCTCGTCGCCAATACCCTCCTCAATTCCGACTTCGCGCTGAACCGCTGAACCGATGAACCACCGCGACCTCCTCCTCACCCCCACCCGCAGGCACTTCCTCAGAAACTGCCCGCTCGGACTCGCCGCCCTCTGGCTCGGCTCCCGTACCCACGCCAGCACCCCCGCCACCCCAAGCCACGACCCCGCCCAGCCACTCCGCGCCAACCCACCACACTTCCCCGCCCGCGCCAAGCGCGTCATCTACCTCCACATGGCTGGCAGCCCCAGCCAACTCGAACTCTTCGATCATAAACCCGACCTCGCCAGACTCGACGGCCGCGACTGCCCACCCTCGTTCCTCGCAGGCAAACAGTTCGCCTTCATCCAGGGCATCCCCAAAATGCTCGGAAACCAATACCCCTTCCAGCAGCACGGCCAAAGCGGCCAATGGCTCAGTGACCGTCTCCCCTTCCTCGCAAAATCCGCCGACGACCTCTGCATCGTCAAATCGATGCACACCGACCAGTTCAATCACGGCCCCGCTCAACTCGTCATGCACACCGGGACCGCCACCCCAGGAGCCGCCAGCTTCGGCGCATGGTCCACCTACGGCCTCGGCTCGGAAAACGATAACCTCCCAGGCTTCATCGTCCTCACCTCCGGCGGCAAAAACCCAGACGCCGGCAAGTCAGTCTGGGGCTCCGGATACCTCCCCGGCGTCTTCCAGGGCGTCCAATGCCGCTCCTCCGGCGAACCCGTCCTCTTCCTCAAGGACCCCAAGGGCATCGACCGCCAACTCCGCCGCCTCAGCCTCGACGCCCTCGCCACCATCAATGCTCACACCTCCGCAGAAACCGGCGACCCGGAAACCATGACCAGAATCGCCCAGTACGAAATGGCCTTCCGCATGCAGCTCGCCGCCACCGACGCCTTCGACCTCTCCTCCGAACCCAGGGAAGTCCACGACCTCTACGGCACCCAGCCCGGCCGCGAATCCTTCGCCAATAACTGCCTCCTCGCCCGACGCCTCGCCGAACGCGGCGTCCGCTTCATCCAACTCTTCGACTGGGGCTGGGATAGCCACGGAGCCGGACGCGAAGAAGCCCTCAACCACGGCTTCAAGGACAAATGCCGCAGCATCGACCAACCCTGCCACGCCCTCCTCACCGACCTCCGCCGCCGCGGCCTCCTCGACGATACCCTCGTCATCTGGGGCGGAGAATTCGGCCGCACCCCCATGCGCGAAAACCGCGGCGGACGCGAAATGTCCTTCATCGGTCGCGACCACAACCCCTCCGCCTTCACCATCTGGATGGCCGGCGGCGGTGCCCGCCCAGGATACTCCCACGGTGCCACCGACGAACTCGGCTACGAAGCCATCATCGACAAGGTCAGCCCACACGACTTCCACGCCACCGTCCTCGCCCTCCTCGGCTTCGATCACCTCCGCTTCACCTACCCCCTCAACGGCGTCCCCCTCCGCCTCACCAATGTCGCCAAACCCGGCAGCAAAGTCATCAAGGCCCTCATGGCATAAACCATCGCCGCCTCATGAACCCGGACGATCCCCATGACCTGCAGCGCTTCCTCAAAGCCCAGGAAACCACTCACTCCCGCGCCCTCGCGGAAATCCAGAACGGCCAGAAGGAGTCACACTGGATGTGGTTCATCTTTCCTCAGGTTGCCGGCCTCGGCCACACCTCCATGGCCGTCCGCTACGCTATCAGATCAGCCTCGGAAGCCCAGGCCTATCTCGACCATCCCATCCTGGGAACACGCCTGCTCGACTGCACCAACGCCCTCCTGCCCCACCACGGCCACCCCATCCGGGAAATCATGGGCTGCCCCGACGACCTGAAACTCTGCTCGTCAATGTCCCTCTTCGCCGCCCTGTCGGCCGCCGGCAGTCCATTCCATCAGGTCCTCGATGCGTTCTACGACGGAACCCCTGACCCCCGCACCACCGCGTTCCTCAAGGATCACCCGTAAAGTTTCTCCACCTCCGGAACGGAAGCCGCCATCCCTGCCTCACGCCCGCTGCCGCAGTCGCTCAAGAAGCAGATAGATGACCGGCGTGATGTAAAGCGTCAGCAGCTGCGAAACGACCAGACCACCGACAATCGCAATGCCCAGCGGGCTCCGCGCCGCACTGCCGCCAATCCCCAGCGCAATCGGCAGCGTTCCCATGATCGCTGCCATCGTCGTCATCATGATAGGACGGAACCGCACCAGACAGGCTTCGTAAATCGCATCAGCAGCGGCCTGCCCACGCTCACGCTGCGCCTCGATCGCAAAGTCGATCATCATGATCGCATTCTTCTTCACAATCCCAATGAGCAGAAGAATCCCCACAAAACCATAGACGTTCAGTTCGTACCCCCAGAGCTTGAGCGCCATCAGGGCACCGAAACCAGCCGATGGCAGCCCGGAAAGAATCGTCAGCGGATGAATGAAGCTCTCGTAAAGAATCCCCAGCACCAGATAAATCACCAGCACCGCCATCAGCAGCAGCATCCCAAGTCCCGACAGACTCGACTGAAAGGCCTGCGCCGTTCCCTGAAACGCCGTCGTGACCGATTCCGGCAGCACTGGCTTCACCGCCGCCTCAATCCGCGGAATGGCATCGCCCAGCGCAATCCCAGGCTCGAGATTGAATGACAGAATCACCGCAGGCAGCTGCCCGAGATGCTGCACCGTGAGCGGCCCCGCACTCATCGAGGCAGACGTCACC
>CAZSDE010000415.1:0-1086 GCA_964605435.1 uncultured Akkermansia sp. | reverse complement strand
GTCACCGCCGCCAGCGGCACCAGCCTGCCCGAACCCGCCCGCACATAAAGCGTATTCAGATCAACGGCCCCGCGCTGATGCTCCGGCAGCAGTTCCACAATCACCTGATACTGATTCGTCGGCGTATAAATGGTCGAAATCTGACGCGAACTGTAGGCATTCGAGAGGGCCGACTCAATCTGCGCTGCCGTCACCCCAAGCGCCGATGCCTTGTCGCGGTCAATCGACACCTTCACCTGCGGACTGGTGATCTGCAGGTCGCTGGTCACATCCATGAGCCCAGGCACCGACCGCATCTTCGCCTCAGCCTGCGGGGCCGCTTCGTACAGCGCCGCCAGATCAGGCCCGGACAACGTGAACTGATACAGGCTCTTCGTGAGCGTCCCTCCCAGCCGGATCAGTGGCACCACCTGCGGAAACACCCTAAGCCCAGGCACCCGGCTGAGCTGCGGCCGCAGCTCGGCAATGATTTCCTCCACCGGCGGACGCCGCGCCCGCGGCACCAGATTGATGAAGATCCGCCCCGTATTGCCCGTCGCATTCGGCCCCCCCACCCCCACACTGGACGTGAAACCATCAATGTAGGGCTTCCCCACCAGCACCGCCGCAGCCTGCTGCTGCAATTCAGCCATCTTCTCGAACGATACCCCCTGGGCCGCCTCCGTCATGATGAAGATCTGCCCGTTGTCGTCATTCGGCACAAAGCCCTTGGGCATCGACATGAAAAGCCACGCGGTCGCCACCACACTGCCCACCGCCAGCAGCAGCATCAGCAGCCGCTGCCCCATCGCCACCCGCAGCGTCTTCGCATACACCCCGCGCATCCCCTCGAAAAACCGCTCGGTCACCCGGTAGAACCAACCCTCCCCACCATGCCCCGCCGCCTTCAGAAACCGCGAACAGAGCATCGGCGTCAACGACAGCGAAATGAAGCCGGACACCAGAATCGCCACGGCAATCACCACCGCAAATTCCCGCAGCAGCCGACCCAGAATCCCTCCCATGAACAACACCGGCACAAACACCGCCTCCAGCGACAGCGTCATGCTCAGAATCGTAAAGCCAATCTCGCGAGCCCCCCGCAGC
>CAZSDE010000414.1:3525-3914 GCA_964605435.1 uncultured Akkermansia sp. | reverse complement strand
AGTGGGGCGACGTACTGGCGTCCCGTGGCAGGCGGAGCCGTGGGGACAGCTCGGACCGGAATGAATGCGCCGCATGGACTGGCTCTGGACCTTGAAGCGGGCAAAGGCTACGTGGCCGACACGGGAAAGCGCGGCAGTGGATCGCAGCCGAGTGCGCACCGGGTGGTGCGTTTCAATCTCGATGGCACCGGTGCCTTGGAATTTCTCTCGCCATACGACGTGGTGGCAGAGCCATGGGATCTGGCGATCGACCTGACGAGTGAGTCGTATGCTGACTGGCGCACGCGTTTTTTTGCGGCCGGTGCGGCGGTCGCTGGACCGGACCATGATGCGGATGGGGACGGCTCGGCCAATTTTGCCGAGTATGCGTTTTTCACGAATCCCCTGGG
>CAZSDE010000414.1:0-3515 GCA_964605435.1 uncultured Akkermansia sp. | reverse complement strand
ATTCGTACCGGTCCACGGTGGAGCCGCTGGCGGGTGGGATCCGTTTTGCGCGGCGCAGGACTTCGGATGTAGCGGTCCGGGTGGAAGTTTCCGCCGATCTTGTGACATGGCATTGGAATGGCGATGGGTCTGGGACAGCATGGACCAGTGAAGTTTCATCGCCGCGGGATGAAGAAAGCGTCTGGATCACGGCGCAGGCGCGGGCAGCGCAGCACCGCTGGTTCCGTCTGCGGGCCCTGCGCTGAGGCTCATGGCGGGGTCGGGCCAGCGCAGGTCGCTGCCCGGAATTGCGTGAAATGCGCAGGGGGTGAGCGGTCGTACCGGGGAACATGGAACGAACGCGACGGCAGTTTCTGCGTGGGCAGGCCTTTGGGCTGGCCGGTCTTGCCTTGCCATGGCTGCTGAGCCGTGAGGGATTGCTGGCCGAGCCTGTGAAACCCTTTGCGGATGGGATCCGCTTCGATCTCGAGCCGAAGGCACCGCCGAAGTTCGGGCAGGCCAAAGCCATGATTTCCCTCTTCATGATCGGGGGGCCGAGTCAGATGGATCTGTTCGATCCCAAGCCGCAGCTCACAAAGTATCACGGGCAGAAATTTCCTGGCGAGGTGCAGTACGACAATGCGGCCGAAGCCAGCAGCAAGGTGTTCGGGAGTCCGTGGCAATTCCGTCCGCGCGGGCAGAGCGGCATGGAGATCAGTGAACTGCTGCCCCACCTTGCGGAAATCGTCGATGACATTTCCCTGATCCGTTCGATGCGGACCGGTGTGAGCAATCATGGGCAAAGCATGTATGCCCTGCACAGCGGCAGGATCACGCCCGGGAGACCGACCCTTGGATCGTGGCTCAATTATGGACTGGGCAGTGAGACCGATGAATTGCCGGCGTATGTTGCCCTGACCAGTCCGCATGGTCAGCCGCTCATGAACAATGAGAACTGGACGGCCGGGTGGCTGCCTGCGGTCTACCAGGGAACCATGGTGCGTCCGCAGGCTCCGCATCTTCTCAATCTGCATCCGCCAGCCTATCTTGGCGATGGCGGGCAGGCTCGGCAACTGGACCTGCTGCGGCAGTTCAATGAGGATCATCTGCGCGAGCATGCGGGCGACAGCGACCTCGATGCACGCATGCAGACGTATGAACTCGCAGCGCGCATGCAGACAGCGGCGCAGGAAGCCTTCGATCTGAGCGGCGAGCCGGCCTCCGTGCGGAAGATGTACGGGCTCGACGACGAGGTGACGCGCGACTATGCCACGCGCTGCCTGATTGCGCGGCGGCTTGTGGAACGCGGCGTGCGCTTTGTCCAGGTGCTCAATCAGGGACAATCATGGGATCATCATGGATCCATCCGTGCAGCCCTGCCCGACCGCTGCCGCGAGGTTGACCGTCCCTGTGCGGCCCTTGTGAAGGATCTCAAGCAGCGCGGACTGCTTGATTCGACGATTGTGCACTGGGGCGGCGAAATGGGACGGCTGCCCGTGCTGCAGAACGACGGTGGTCCGGACAAATGGGGACGCGATCACAACACGCATGGATTCTCGTGCTGGATGGCGGGCGGAGGATTCCGCGGAGGCTATGTGCATGGTGAAACCGACGCATGGGGTCACCGGGCCACCCGGGAGGTGGTCAATCACTACGACTGGCATGCCACCCTGCTGCACCTCTTCGGGCTTTCGCATGAGCGACTCGTCTTCAAGCGCAATGCACGGGAGGCGACGCTCACGGACGGTCAGCCCGCGAAAGTGATCCGTGAATTGCTGGCGTGAGGGCCTTGTCGGCGTGGGAGTCGGCTGCCGCGCCCGGCTTTTTGCAGCAGGCTCTCAGGGGAATCCGCAGCCTTTGGTTTTCGTGCGGATGCGGCAGAGGAAGGCATCGGCGCAGATGTAGAGAGTGGATCCGTCGTCGCCAAAGCAGCAGTTCCCGTTGGGGAGGAAGGTTTCGATGAGGCCGAGGCGTTTACCGTCTGGCGACATGATGTGGACGCCGCCTGGTCCGGTGGCCCAGAGGTTTCCTGCGGTATCGACCTTGAGTCCGTCGCATCCGCCTTTGTATTTTCCGCTCGCGGCCATCTCCGTGACATTGGCGACGATGCGGGATGGGCCGAGCGAGCGGTCCGGGAGGATGGGAAACGCCTTCCAGAGGGCGGCTTTGCCATCCGACTGGGCGACGTAGAGGGTTTTCTGATCCGGGCTGAGAGCGATGCCGTTGGGAAAGGTCATTTCCTTCGTGAGGAGCGAGACTTTGCCATCGGGATCGATGCGGTAGACACCGTTCCATGGAAGTTCGCGGACCGTCGTATCGCCGGGGCCGCCGGGCAGACCGTAGGGAGGATCCGTGAAGTAGCAGTGCCCTTCCCGGTCGAAGCAGAGGTCGTTCGGGCTATTGAAGCGCTTGCCCTCGAAGTGGTCGGCGAGCGTGCGTTTGCCGCCATTTCTGGTGAGGATCGAAATGCGGCGGTCGCCGTGTTCGCAGAAGGCGAGCTGACCGGAGGGATGCAGAGCGAGGCCATTGCTACCCGGTTCGCGGCTGTAGCTGCCGAGTCCCGTGTAGCCACTGGGCTTGAGGAAGACCGAGAGACCTTCGCCTTCCTTCCATTGCAGGACGTGATTGGCTGGGACGTCCGAGAAGACGACCGCCTTGCGGTCCGGCAGCCAGCACGGGCCTTCCGACCAGTCGAGACCGGAGGCGAGCACTTCCAGTTGAGCGTCCGGGGCGAGCAGTGCATCGAGAGCGGGGTCATCGCGCGTGATGCGCCCCATGGTCGGGCGCGGGGTCGGATCATCGGCGAGCGCGAGAGAGGCCGGGAAGCAGGCAAGCAGGAAAATCGTGCGCGGGGACATGGGAGAAGAATCAATTGGGTTCGGGGGACAATTTCCGCTGTTTTTCGTTCCATGACCAGAACAGAAGCGAACCTTTGAAGTCGGCGGAAGCGATCGTCTGCGACTGCGGCAGGAAGACGGCAGCGGTGGGCAGGTGCGGGAGGTCCTTGTGGGCCGAGAGGAGTTGTCCCGAGGCAGAGAAGACACGGAGCGAGCGGTCACGTCCCGTTGTGACGATGCGGCCATCGGGAGCGAAGTCGACGCTGAGGATGCCGGGGGATTTGAGGAGCACCGTGCGTTTGCCCGGGCCGTCCTTCGCGGCGTCGCTCGGTGTCTGGGATTTGGCCGCCCAGCCCTCTGCGGTATCCCAGAGGATGAACTTGCCGTCGTCGCCGGCCGAGGCCAGCACGACGCTGTCGGCGCGCCATGCGAGGCTGGTGATGCGGGCCTGGTGTTCTGCGAGGGTGAAGAGAATCGTGCCGGTACTGGGATCCCAGAGGTGCAGGCCACCGTTGCGGTCGGCAGTCGCGAGTTTCGTGCCATCCGGGCTGAAGGCGACTGCCGTGACCCAGTCCGTGTGCTTGCGGATCGTGCGGACTTCACGGGAATCGGAAGTCGTGAGGATTCGGACGATCTTGTCCGGTCCGCCGGTCGCGATGAGCGAGCGGTCCGGGCTGAGGTCGGCGGCGAGAATGGCGT
>CAZSDE010000413.1:0-3936 GCA_964605435.1 uncultured Akkermansia sp. | reverse complement strand
GAATTCACCTCAGGACTTGTAGCGCAGACGCTTCTTATGGCGGTTAGCCCGCATGCGTTTCTTGCGCTTGTGCTTGTTGATCTTGGTTTTCCGTCTCTTTTTGAGAGAGCCCATGGCGGCGTGTGTGTTTCAGGTGAATATACTGAGCCGCTGTCCGGAGACGGCCAGCGGCGGGAGGGGGATCGTAACGAGTGCCTCCGGCTTTGCAAATGGAATTCACACCTTCCATGCACAGACCTTCTCCGACGCAAAATCTGCGCCCCCTTCGCCAAAATCCAGGCGTCAGGCAGCCGCGGAAGCCCCCGTATCTTCTCCCTATGAATCTGCGCGCCTCTGTCCTCTGCCTCGCCTGCTGCGCCCTCCCCCTCGCGGCCCCAGCCCAGCGGGTCGATTACGAGGAGGAACCCCACAACTACTTCTCCTCCCCGCTCCACGACCCCTGCACCAAACTGGACGACGACTTCCGCGCCGGCCGCATCTCCATTAATCCCTCCCGACCGAAGGAAATGATGCGCCAGATCCTCGCCGCGCTCGGCGTCCCCGAAGCCAGCCAGGTTCTCGTCTTCTCCAAAACCAGCCTCCAGAAAGACCTCATCAGCCCCTCCACGCCACGCGCCATGTTCTTCAGCGACGACTGCTACGTTGGCTGGGTCCCCGGCGGCATGGCCGAATTCACAGGCATCGACCCCCACCTCGGCCCCATCTTCTACTTCCTTAACCCAGACCGCCGCGACCGCGCCACCCCACGACTCGACCGTTCGGAAAACTGCATGAACTGCCACGGCGGCAGCATGACGAATAATGTCCCCGGTGTCATGATCCGCTCGGTCTTCACCGACCACGACGGCGGTCTCCTCCTCCAGGCAGGCACTTCCCTCATCGATCACACCAGCCCGCTCGAATCCAGATGGGGTGGCTGGTACGTCACCGGAAAACACGGCGACTCGCGCCACATGGGCAACACCACTGCCACGGTCCACGGCTCCAGCGTCGATCTCGACCGGGAAAAGGGCGCGAACCTCACCGACCTCAGCGGACACTTCAACACCTCACGATACCTCCGCCCGGACAGCGACATCATCGCCCTCATGACCCTCGAACACCAGGTCGCCATGCACAGCCGCCTCACCGAGGCCGCCTACGATCTCCGCAGCGCCATCACCCGCCAGAAAGCTCTCCGCCGCGAACTGAACGAACCGGAAACGGACGAATTCGTCGGCTCCACGAAAATCGTCGCCGAAAGCCACGCACAGAAGGTCCTCCAGTGTCTGCTCTTCTGCGGGGAAGCCGAAATGCCCGACGGTGGCATCGACGGATCCCGCGATTTCCAGGACGCCTTCAGAGCCAACCGCAGAGCCTCCCCGGAAGGCAAATCACTCAAGGACTTCCAGCTGCTCACCCGCCTCTTCAAGTACCGCTGCAGCTACCTCATCTACAGCGCCCAGTGGGACGCCCTGCCGGAACGCTTCCGCCTCCTCCTCTACGACCGCCTCCTCGCCATCCTCACAGCCACCAGTCCAGTCCGCGGCTTCGAACACCTCGGCCCCGGCGAACGCGCCGATATCCTCCAGATCCTCCGCACCACCAAAAAGGACCTGCCGGGCTCATGGAAACAATCCTGAACCACGCTTTCCCGACTTGCCCACCCCCGTTCCGGGATCTATCCCGTCCCCATTATGTCAAGCCAATGGGGTCAGTTGTTCCGCGTTTCCACATGGGGTGAAAGCCACGGCGGTGGCGTCGGCGTGGTCATCGACGGCTGCCCGCCCCGCCTGCCCCTCTCCACGGAAGACATCCAGCAGGACCTCGACCGCCGCCGCCCCGGCCAGAGCGAAATCGTCACCCCACGCAAGGAACTCGACCGCTGCGAAATCCTCTCGGGCGTCTTCGATGGCCTCACCCTCGGATCGCCCATCTCCATCATGGTCCGCAACGAGGACGCCCGCCCGGAAGCCTACTCGGAAATGGCTTCCAAATACCGACCCAGCCACGCCGACTACACCTACGATGCCAAATACGGCATCCGCAACTGGCAGGGCGGCGGCCGCTCCAGCGCCCGCGAAACCATCGGCCGCGTCGCCGCCGCCGCCGTCGCCCGCAAGGTCATCGCCCACTTCGCCCCCAGCCTCGAAGTCATCGCATGGGTCGAAAGCATCCAGCACCTCAAGGCCACCGTCGACCCCGCCACCGTCACCTCCGCCATGGTCGAAAGCAATATCGTGCGGACCGCCGACCCCGACGCCGTGGAACCGATGACCAACCTCATCAAAGCCATGCGCGCCGAAGGCAACAGCGTCGGCGGAGTCGTCGCCTGCACCGTCCGCAACTGCCCACCAGGTCTCGGAGAACCCGTCTTCGACAAACTCGACGCCGACCTCGCCAAAGCCATGCTCAGCCTGCCCGCCACCAAGGGCTTCGAAGTCGGCAGCGGCTTCGCCGGAACACTCCTCACCGGACGCGAACACAACGACCCCTTCCGCATGCAGGAAGGCCGCATCCGCACCACCAGCAACCGCTCCGGCGGCGTCCAGGGCGGCATCTCCAATGGCGAACCCATCACCTTCCGCGTCGCCTTCAAACCAGTCGCCACCGTCATGCACGAACAACTCACGGTCACCGCCGACCCGCACGAGGACACCACCCTCAAAGGCCGCGGACGTCACGACCCCTGCGTTCTCCCCAGAGCCGTTCCCATGGTCGAAGCCATGACCCTCCTCGTCCTCGCCGACCACCTCCTCCGCCAGCACGCTCAGTGCGGACATCCCTGACCGCCGCGCTTCCTGCCCGCGCCCGCGCCCGAATTCCAGACTTGTCTCGCCAGGTCTTCCCAGCTAGCCATCACCACGGACAAGCGGGTGCGCCACACGGCTTCCGCTTCCCGTCTTCTCAAGCACTCCAACCATCCACCTCCCATGGGAAACATCCAGTTCGGTTCTGAAGTATACACCTGGTTCATGCAGGGCACCGGCAAGGGCTACGACAACAAGCTCGACCACATGATCAAAATCGCCGCCCAGGCGGGATTCACGGGCATCGAACCCATGGTCCTCGAGATCTCGGAAAGCGCCCTCGGCTGCGGAAAATACTGGCTCGGCGACTTCTGCGACCCCCACCGCCTCAAGGACGCTCTCGCGGCCCACAACATGAAACTCGCCGGCCTCGCCCTCGTGTGCGCGTGGGACAACGAAGACGAACTCCCCAACGAACGCGCGGCCGCCGACTTCACCATGGACCTCCTCAAGCACTTCCCCGGAGCCATGCTCGGCACGGTGACGCTGCCCAGCGGCCGCACCAAAGACCTCCAGCGCCGCCGCCTCAACGTCGCCCGCAACGTCAACCGCGTCTCCCAGCGGGCCACCGACATGGGCATCAAATGCTCCTACCACCCGAACAGCCCGCCGGCCTCGCTGGTGCGTACCCAGGAAGATTACGACGTCGTCCTCAGCAGCCTCGATCCCAAAGTGACCGGCTGGACCCCGGACGTCGGCCACATCATCCGCGGCGGCATGGACGTCATCGCCACCCTCAATAAGTGGGCCCACCTCGTCAATCACATCCATTACAAGGACTTCAGCGGAAATGGCCCGGAACCATGGGCCCAGATGGGCACCGGCAAACTCGACTTCCACCGGATCACCGAATGGCTCGTGCAGCGGAATTATTCCGGCTGGATCATCTGCGAGGACGAAGCCCACGTCGCCGTCGACGACCCAGACGGCGTCACCCTCCAGAACGGTCAGTGGTGCCGTGATAACCTCGCCCCCATCGTAGCCTGACAAGGCCACCACCTCCCCGCAGCCATTCACGGCCCGGCCTGCCCGCCCCAACGCGCAGGCCGGGCTTTTTTCTGCCCGTTTCCACCAGACCCGGAAACGAAGCCGCCCCGGAAACCCTTTGCAGAAAAGCCGTCCACCGTCCCTCAGCCGACCACCGGAC
>CAZSDE010000412.1:0-3942 GCA_964605435.1 uncultured Akkermansia sp. | reverse complement strand
CAGCGAGGCGAGCCAGTCGCGTCTTCCTGCGAGGATGAGGTGGGGTGGGACGGATCCGCGGATGCCGGAACCGGTGATGGCTTCCGTGTCGTGGGCGGGCGTGTAAGGGATGCCGAGGGAAGCGGTGTGCTGGAGGATGGCGTGGGCGATGGGGTGTTCCGAGCGGGATTCGACGGCCGCGGCTGCGGCGAGCATGTCCGGGAGGTCGTCCGGTTGGGCTGTGGCGGTGGCGGTGACCCTTGGTTTTCCTTCTGTGAGAGTGCCGGTTTTGTCGATGACGAGGTGGGAGGTGTGTTCGGCGCGTTCGAGGGCGGCGGCGTCGCGCACGAGGATGCCGAGTTGGGCGGCGCGTCCGATCCCGACCATGATGGACATGGGGGTGGCGAGTCCGAGGGCGCAGGGGCAGGCGATGATGAGGACGGAAACGGCGGCTGTGATGGCGCGGGGGAGGTCGTGAGCGAGGAGCAGCCATGCGGCGAAGGCGAGCACGGCTGTCGCGATGACGAAGGGGACGAACCATGCCGAGACCCGGTCCGCGAGCCGCTGGACGGGAGCGCGGCTGCGCTGGGCGGCCGCTGTCATGCGGATGATGCCGGCGAGCAGGGTATCCGAACCGACGCGCTGTGCCGTCATGACGAGGGCACCCGACTGATTGACGGTACCGCCCGAGACGGGGTCGCCTGGGCCGCGGGAGACCGGCATGGATTCACCGGTGAGCATGGATTCGTCTACTGACGACTGGCCGGAGGCGATGGTGCCATCGGCTGGGATGATGTCGCCGGGTTTGACGATCAATTGGTCGCCCACGGCGATGCTGGCGGCGGGGATTTCCTCTTCCGAGCCGTCTGGAAGGAGTCGGCGGGCCGTTTTGGCGGTGAGTTGGAGGAGGGAAGTGAGCGCGTGACCGGTGCGGGTGCGGGCGAGAGATTCCATCCATTGACCGAGGACGACGAGGGCAGTGATGACCGCGGCGGATTCGAAGTAGAGCAGGGGAAGGTGATGCGCGTGGGAAGCGGATGCCGGGATGACATGGGGAAAGGCGAGCGAAACCGTACTGAAGCCCCATGCTGCCAGCGTGCCCAGGGAGGTCAGGGTGAACATATTGAGGCTCCGGTGGCGGAGCGAGCTGACGGCGCGGGCGAGCAGGAATCGGCCTGGGCCGAAGAGGCAGAGCGAGGTCAGGGCGAACTGGATCCAGCCATTGGCTGGGTGGGGCACGAGTGGTCGTCCGTGACGGCCGGGCAGCATGTCGCCCATGGCGAGCACGAAGACTGGGAGGGCGAGAGCCGAGCATGCGAGGAGGCGGCGGCGGAGCAGGGCGGCTTCCGAGGCTTCCGCGAGGTCATCGCTGACGACCTCCGGATTGCGTTCGAGGGCCATGCCGCACTTCGGGCAATCGCCGGGGCGGTCCGATTCCACGCCGGGGCACATGGGGCAGAACCATGCAGCGGTGGGGGAAGGGGTGACGGTGGCGTGGTCGTGGTGTGATCCACCGCAGCAGGAAGGCTGAGGAGGCGGCGTGGGTGTCTCCTTTCCCGAACCGCAGCACGAAGGCTTCGGTGGTTCCGGAGCTTTGGGTCCATGGCAGCAGTCGCTCATCGGATCCACCCCCGGAGAGTTTGTTCCGCCTGCCGCAGGATTTCGTCATTGTTCCAGTCGCGCAGGGCGTCGTGCGGGGTGCGGGCGGCGCGGAATCCGACCTCGTTGAGCATTTTGGCTACGTTGACGGCGGCGGTGACTTCCGGGAGGCAGCGCACGAGGTTATCGACGATGGTGACGGTGGCGGTGCGGGCTGTGCGTGAGAGTGGGTTGAGATCGACAGTGATCACGTACTTGCCATTGCGGACGAGAGCGGCGCAGCGGTCGCCGTCCTCCAGCGGGACGAAGACCGTATCGGCCGCGAAGATACCATCGGGATGGACCCAGCGGCGGTTGGAATCGATATGGCTGAGGGCGTGGGTGCGGGATGGCAGGAGGACATGGGTGGCCCCGGCCTCCATGAGCATGTCGCGGATGGCGAGTTCGCGTTCCGGGGAGGCGTGGAAGATATTCACTTCAAGGCGGGCCCCTGAGACTCTGGCGAGTTCCACCAGTTCCGGGGCGGACAGGGCGCAGGCATTTCCGTTGACTGAGATGACCGGGTGGCGGGAGGCTGCGAGGAGGGCACCGGCGGTGGAGATGGCGGTGGAGGCGAAGGGGTGGGAGATTTCGCCGAGGAGGTAATCGAATGCTTCGCCGCGGCCGTGGGCGATGAGGCCGTGTGGTGAAGTGACGCCGCGGGCGACGCCTGCGGTGATTTTCTCGCGCGTCATGAGCGAGACGTAGCGCGGGTGGGAGCGGGGGACGTCGGAGGATGACATGGCAGGCGCGGCGCAGTGGTCAGTCCATGCTGAGGCCGAGCGACCAGTTGAGGAGGGCTCCGCTTTCCTTCCAGATGACCTTGCTGCTGCTGCGGAGCATGACGCAGATGACGGTGCGGCCGCGGAAGGTGGCGCTGGAGACGAGGCATTTGCCGGCCGCGTTGGTATAGCCTGTTTTCATGCCATTGCAGACCGGCAGGTAATTCGTGTTGTTGCGGCGGAGGAGGTAATTGGTGGTTTCGAGTTTCTTGGTGCGTCCGTCGCCGCGCGTGATGGTGATTTCGCTGCGGCCCACGATGGCGCGGATGGTTTTATTGAAGAGGGCGGCGCGGGCGACGCGGGACATGTCGCGTGCGGTCGAGTACTGGCCTTCGGCGGGGAGGCCTGAGGCATTCACGAAGCGGCTCGAGGTCATGCCGAGGCGGGCGGCGCGGCGGTTCATCCAATCGGCGAAGCGTGCTTCGCTGCCGGCGCAGCTGCGTCCGAGGCAATGGGCGCAGTCATTGCAGCTTTCGATGAGCATGGCTTCGAGGAGCGTGCGGAGCGGCAGTTTCTCGCCGGTTTTGAGGTAGAGCTTGTGGGGTTCGACTCTGGTTTCGGCGGCGAGGACGGTGGTGATTTTGTCCATGCTGGTCGATTCGACGGCGACGAGGGCGCTGAGGAGTTTCTGGGTGCTGGCGACGGGTCTGCGTTCGTCGGCATTCTTTTCGAACATGGAGGCACCGGTGACGGCGTCGATGACGATGCAGGAATCGGCTGTGATTTCCGGGGGTGGGGGGAGTCGGCCCTGGCTGTAGGCGGCGGCCGGGAGTGAGGCAGCGGCGAGGGAAGCGCAGCGGAGGAAGGAGCGTCGGTCGGTCATGGCGAGGAACGTTGGCGGGCTGGCGGGCTGGACGGCTGGCCGTCGGCCTTGCCGTCTTGCGGGTTGGACTCCGTGGGGTCGGGGTCCTTGGATTTTGCGGGGGCGAATTGTTTTTCCATTTCGTCGTCCGGGGCGGCTCCGAGCTGGCGAGCCGTGATGTAGTGGCGGCGGGCCATTTCGACGGCTGGGGGTTTCTGTTCGAGGTACATGACCGCGAGGTTGAAGTGGGCCTCGGCGAATTTCGGTTCTGTGTCGATGGCCTTGAGGAGTTCCGATTCTGCGGCGGAGGTCCATCCGATTTTCTTGAGGTGGATGGCGAGGGCGTTGCGGGTTTCCGGGTCGGCGGGGTTTTCGTGGACGGCGCGGGTGAGGCAGGAAATGGCGCGCATGGGGGCACCGAGTTCGGCGTAGACGAAGCCGAGGGTGATCCATGAATCCGAGAGAGCGGGGCGGAGGGAGACCGCCTTTTCGAGGTGGTCGCAGGCGGCGTCGTATTCCTTGAGGCGGAATTCGACTTTGCCGAGGTTGGACCATGCGCCTGCGTTGCCGGGTTCGAGTCGGACGACTTCGCGCCACTGGCTGCGGGCTTCCGGCCAATCGCCTGACTGCATGGCGGCGACGGCGCGGCGTGCTGCGGACGCACCGGGGGAACTGCGAGGGGAGGGGGTGGTGCTGGTGGATGCGGACTTCGCTTTCTGGGACGCCTGGGCAGCCGCGGGT
>CAZSDE010000411.1:0-3945 GCA_964605435.1 uncultured Akkermansia sp. | reverse complement strand
CAAGATTCACTGTCCGATTGTCATCCGTGGGCCCGCCAACGGCGGCACCAATGTGGGCGCCACCCACAGCCATACCCCGGAAAACTTCATCGCCAACACGCCAGGCCTCAAGGTCGTCTGCCCAGCCACCCCCTACGACGCCAAAGGCCTCATGAAGGCAGCCATCCGCGACAACGACCCCGTCTACGTCATGGAGAATACCCTCCTCTACGGCGAATCCGGCGAAGTCCCGGAAGGCGAATACGTCATCCCCATCGGCGTCGCCGACATCAAACGCGAAGGCGCGGACATCTCCCTCATCGCCCACGGGCGCGCCGTCCTCACCTGCCTCAAAGCTGCCGAAATCCTCGCCGAACAGCACGGCATCGACTGCGAAGTCGTCGACCTCCGCTCCATCCGCCCACTCGACGAGGAAACCATCGTCAGCAGCGTCCGCAAAACCAACCGCGCCCTCTGCGTGGAAGAAAATAAACCGTTCTGCGGCGTCGGCGCCCAGATCGCTTCCCTCATCCAGGACCGCTGCTTCGATGACCTCGACGCCCCCGTCGGCCGCATCAGCGCCATCGACGCCCCAGCCATCTACAGCCCACCCCTCGAAAAGGTCCAGCTCCCCTACCCGGATCAGGTCATCGAGAAGGTCCTCGCCATGGTCTGAACCACGGCCCAGCCCCCGCCCGCTGCAGTTTCGCATTGCCCCCACCCCCACCGCAGGCAGGGATCACTTCCCCATGCTGGAACTCTCGGAGCTGAAACTGCCTGTCGACCACCCGGACGACGCCCCCACCACGGAAACGCTCCGGATCCTGGGCCTCAACCCAGCCGACCTCCTCAGCCTCACAGTCTTCCGCCGCGCCATCGACGCCCGCCGCGGCCGCGTCAGCTTCAATTACACCCTCCACATCGCCGTCACGGACGAATCCCAGGCCCTCGCCCGCAACCTCAAAGGCGAAGCCCGACTCACCCCACTCCCGGACCGCCATTACGCCGGAACCGACGGAGTCATCATCCGCCCCAACCCTCCACCCCACCGGCCAGTCGTCGTCGGCACCGGTCCCTGCGGCCTCTTCTGCGCCCTCCTCCTCGCCCGCCACGGCTGGCAGCCCATCGTCCTCGAACGCGGCAAGGCCGCCGGTCCCCGCGCCCGCGACGTCACAGGCTTCTGGCGCCGCGGCCTCGCCTTCAACCCGGATTCCAATGTCCAGTTCGGTGAAGGCGGTGCCGGCACGTTCTCGGATGGCAAACTCTATACCCAGATCCGCGACCGCGAACACCGCATCCGCTGGATCCTCTCGGAAATGGTCGCCGCCGGAGCCCCCGCCGATATCCTCGTCAAAGCCAGACCCCACATCGGCACCGACCGCCTCATCAAGGTCGTCCGCCACCTCCGCGAGGAAATCATCGACCGCGGTGGCGAAGTCCGCTTCGAATCCATGATGGAGGAAATCCTGCGCGACCCCACCGGGGCCGTCCGCGGCGTCCGCCTCCGCGATGGCTCGGAAATCCGCACGGATACCGTCGTCCTCGCCATCGGCCACAGCGCCAGACCCACCTTCTCCATGCTCCACCACATCGGCGTCAGCATGGAACCAAAACCCCTCTCCATCGGCGTCCGCATCGAACACCCACAGAAACTCATCAACCAAACCCAGTACGGTAAATTCGCCTCCCACCCACGACTCGGTGCCGCCCCCTACAAGTTCGTCCACCATTGCAAGACCAGCGGCCGCGCCGCCTACAGCTTCTGCATGTGCCCCGGCGGCCTCGTGGTCGCCGCCGGCAGCGAACCAGACTCGGTCGTCACCAATGGCATGAGCAGCTACGCCCGCGCCGAAGCCAATGCCAACTCCGGCTTCATGGTCGATGTCAGCCCGCGCGATTACGGCGGAGCCGGCCCCCTCGCCGGCATCGCCTTCCAGCGCTCATGGGAACGCCGCGCCTTCGAAGCCGGCGGCAGCAACTACCACGCCCCCGTCCAGTCGCTCGGCGACTTCCTCGCCAACCGCCCCAGCCGCAGCCTCGGCTCCGTCATCCCTTCCTACCAGCCCGGCGTCACCCCAGGCGACCTGCGCGACTGCCTCCCGCCATGGGTCGTCGCCACCCTCCGCGAAGCCATCCCAGCCATCGAACGCACCCTGCGCGGCTTCGCCCTCCCGGACGCCGTCCTCGTCGCCGTGGAAACCCGCAGTTCATCCCCGCTCCGCATCACCCGCGACCCGGATTCCCTCCAGAGCATCAATACCCCCGGCCTCTACCCAGCCGGTGAAGGAGCCGGCTACGCGGGCGGCATCATCTCGGCCGCCGTCGATGGCATGCGCATCGCCGAAAGGCTTTTGCGGCAAAGCCTGACATGAGCCGCCATTGACGCCACACGGCCCCGCTGGCAGATCACACGCATGACGGAAACCGAGGCGCTCCTCGCCCTCAATATGCTGCCGAAAATCGGCCCAGTCCGCGTCCGCCGTCTCATCGCTGCCTGCGGATCCGCCGCAGCCGTCCTCGCCGCCAGCCGCCGCGAATTCCTCAGAGTCCACGGCATCGGCGAGGA
This sequence comes from uncultured Akkermansia sp., assembly GCA_964605435.1. GTDB lineage: Bacteria > Verrucomicrobiota > Verrucomicrobiia > Verrucomicrobiales > V1-33 > V1-33. Next base: position 1,400 of record CAZSDE010000411.1, on the reverse strand, counting down.
ATCCGCCGCCATCCTCGCCGCATGGCAGGACCATTGCGATGTCTCCGGAGAACTCCAGCGCATCAGCGACGGAGGCTACCACCTCCTCACCCCGGAAGACGAAACATGGCCCGAAGGCCTCCGCCACCTCCACGACGCCCCACTCCTCCTCTACGTCTGGGGCAAAGTCGAATCGCGCGATCGCTCGGCCCTCGGCATCGTTGGCTCACGCCGCGCCACCAGCTACGGCCTCCAGCAGGCCAAACGCTTCGGCTTCCAGCTCGCCCACGCCGGCGTCACCGTCCTCAGCGGACTCGCCCGCGGCATCGATACCGCCGCCCACGAAGGAGCCGTCGCCGCCCAAGGCCGCACCATCGCCGTCATCGGTGCCGGTCTCGGCCACCTCTACCCCCCGGAAAACATGGCCCTCGCCGAACGCATCGCCAACGGCCACGGTGCCGTCGTCAGCGAATTCCCCATCCTCACCCCGCCAGACAAACAAACCTTCCCCCAGCGCAACCGCATCGTGAGCGGCTGGAGCCACGGCATCCTCGTCGTCGAAGCCCCCGCATGGAGCGGTGCCCTCATCACCGCCAACAACGCCGCCGATCAGGGACGCTCGCTCTACGCCATCCCCGGACCCATCGACCGGCCGTCCTCCACCGGATGCAACCGCCTCATCCAGAATGGAGCCCGCCTCGTCATGGATGCCTCCGAAATCCTCGAGGACCTCCAGCTCCTCATCCCCACCGCATCCGATTCCCCTCCCCCTCCCGCCAGCCCTCCCCTCCCGGACCTCAGCGAATCAGAACAGGCCATCTGGAATGCCCTCGCCGCCGGAGATACCCAGATCGATCAACTCACCACCGCCACCGGCCTCCCGCCCGCGGAAGTGGCCGCCCGCCTCACCCGCATGGAACTCCGCCAGCTCGTCCGCCAGCTCCCCGGCCGCATCTACTCCCGCGCCACCCTTTGATGGCCCGTCCCGAGACCTTCGTCTGCGGGGCAACGAAGCCTCCTGGAATAAGGCCCGCTGCCCGCAGGGGATCCATCCGCCAGGCACACGGCGCAGCCGCTCTTCCAAACACGTCACGATCCGGATCCGCCGCCGGGCGCGCTTCCCCAACCACCTCCCAAGGAAACTGCCTTGCATTCACTCGCGAAACGCCCACGGTGCGCCCCCCCAGACCCTCAATTTGCATAGACCCATGGAAACCACCCTGATCCTCTTCAAACCCGACTGCGTCCAGAAACGCCTCAGCGGAGAAGTCCTCCGCCGCCTCGAAGCCGAAGGATTCACGGTGCGCGGCCTCAAGATGATGCACCTCAGCGATGCCATCCTCCGCGAACACTACGCCCACGTCGCCGATAAGCCATTCTTCCCGGAAATCGTCCGCTTCATGCAAAGCAGCCCAGTCGTG
>CAZSDE010000410.1:0-3946 GCA_964605435.1 uncultured Akkermansia sp. | reverse complement strand
GGAAGTGGCCGTGAGGTTGCTGGCGGGGATGGTGGTGATGACGGGTGGGGTTGGCGGAGGCTGGGCTGCCTGGAAGTGAGCGAGCACGCGGGCTGGGCTGAGGGCGGAAGGGTAGAGGGCGACTTCATCGATCCAGCCATTGAACCAGATGGCTCCGGCGTAGCCTGGGGCACCGGAGTGATTGGCTCCGAGAAACATGTCGGCGTTTGCCGAGAAGCTCTGGGTATTTGCCTGGCTGCCGCGTTCCGTGCCATCGACGTAGAGCCGCACGATGCCACCAGTGCGGGTGTAGACAATGTGGTGCCATTCGTTGAGCGAGGCATTGAAGGATGGGAGGGCACCATTGTGCCAGCCGCCGATGGAGCCGGCTCCGGCATTGTTCAGGAAGATGCCGAAGTCGTAGGCATTCTTATAATTGAAGACGTCGCCGCGGGCGGTCACCGGCGTGCGGGCCCATGCTTCTACGGAGAAATCCCCGGTACCGAGGGCGAAGGCTGCGTCGGCGGCGATGCGGACACGGGACGACGTGCCATTGAAGAGTCCGCAGGTGCCGAGGGCGGGGAAGGCCGACGGCTGGCCGAGCGTGACATTTTCGCAGGAGCCATTCTGAGCGGGCAGGGCGGCGTCGGCTGCGAGCGGTCCCGACGCTTCGTCCAGTTGCCAGTAGGCGAGCGGGTTGTCGGCGAGCACGGCGTTGCGGTAGGCGGGCGATCCGGCACGGGAGGGCAGGATGGCCGTGGCGAAGGCGAGGATGAGGGGAAGGCGGCGCATGGGGTGGGAACATCATGACAGATGGGAAGTGATTGGTCATCCATTTCCTGTGCGGGCTTTGGTTGAAGCCGGGCGGTCCGGGGTTAGCCTTGGCGCATGGAGATCAGGGAATTTGCCGAGCGGGTGCTGTTCGGGACAACGCTGGAGGAAAAACTGGCGGGTCCCGGCGGGAGGCTCACGGATGACGACCGCGGGGTGGCCCTGCTGACGACCCCAGCGGCTCCCGGGCGGCCCGAGGGACTGCGCATTGCCGGCGGGGAAAAGCGGGTGCCGCTGCCTTCGGGCCGTGAACTCGAGCGGGAGGAAACGCGGGCGCTGCTCCTCCATTTCTTTGCGAATCATGAATTGCTGGCGACCGAACTGATGGCGCTGGCGCTGCTGCGGTTCCCCGAGGCCCCGCGGGCCTTCCGGGCCGGTCTGGTGCAGACGCTGCGAGACGAACAGGAACACACGAAGCTCTACATGGAACGGATGGCACGGGCGGGCTTCCGGTTCGGCGACCTGCCGGTGAACGGATTCTTCTGGAGGCATGTGGGCGGCATGACTTCGCCTGCCGATTACGTGAGCCGTCTCAGCCTGACCTTCGAGCAGGCCAATCTTGATTACGCGCGGCACTATGGCGGTGTGTTCCGAGGGTTTGGAGACGATGACACGGGCGCGCTGCTGGAGAAGATCTACGAGGATGAAATCAGCCATGTCGGCTATGGCCTGCGCTGGCTGCGGAAGTGGAAGGAAGCCGGGGAAAGCGACTGGGAAGCGTGGCGGAAGCGGTTGGTCTTTCCACTCAGTCCGGCCCGGGCGCGGGGCAATGTGCCCTTCAATGCCGAAGGACGCCGCCGTGCGGGCTTCGACGACGCCTTCATCCGGTCGCTCGAGGTCTTCTCGCAGAGCCGGGGTCGCACCCCGGACGTCTATTGGTTCAACCCCGGGGCCGAAGCCTGTGCGCTGCAGCGGCAGGCCGGGGCGTGGGGTCAGGATGGGGTCACGCCGGCCCTGATGCGCGATCTTGATCTTCTGCCGCTGGCGGTGGCGCATCCCGACGACATTGTTCTCGTGCAGCGCCGTCCTTCCGAAAGTCATCTGCGGACGCTCATGGCCGCGGGCATCGGGCCCGCGGAATTTGTGGTGGTGCCGTCGCCTGTGAAGCTGGCGGAGGGCAGTGATCTGCGGACGAGGAAGCTTGGCCGTCTGCGTCCGTGGGGATGGAGTGCCGACAGCGTGGCCATGGCAGAGGAACTTTCCGCACAGCGCCGGGAACCATCCGTGCCGTGGTCCGAGGCCCTGCGGAACCTCTATTCCAAGGAAACCGCTGCCGCCGTGCTGGCCTCGTGTGAGGGCCGCTGGGGCGAGGCCGCCACCCTCGCCGGGCGGGTCGTGCGCGATGCGGAGGATTGCAGGGCCGCCGTGGCCTCGTGGCAGGCTGCTGGTTTTCCCGAGGTTGTCCTCAAGTCACCTTTCAGCCTTGCGGGCCGCGGCATGCTGAGAATCCGCCAGCCAGGCCTCCAGCCTCACGAAACCGCATGGCTCACAAAGGCATTGGCCGCTCAGGGATCCCTCGTCGTCGAGCCATGGCTCGAGCGGATCGCCGATTTCTCCGCGCATTACGACTGCGAACCCGGCACGCGCCCGAAGCTGCGCGGGCTCGTCCGCCTGCATTGCGATGCCTCCGGCCGCTTCGTGGCCTGCGTGGCGTCGCGATCCTTCGGCCGCAACCTGCCCGGAGGTGTGGCGCGACTCTGGGAAGAAAGCGGTGCCCAGGCCTTCTACGAAGAAGAACTGCCTGCCCTGCTGGCTCCCCACTGTGCCGCCGCATCCTTCCGCGGATGGCTCGGCATCGACGCCCTCGTCCACCGCCTCCCCGACGGATCCCCGCGCATCCGCCCGATCGTCGAAATCAATCCCCGCGCCACCATGGGCCGCATGACCCTCGAACTCCGCCGCTGCGCCGCCCCAGAGTCACCCGTCGCATGGAGAATCTTTCACGACCGCGCCATGCAGGTCGCCGGATGCCAGACCCCTGCCGATTTCGCACGGTCGTGGAGCGAGCAGTTTCCGTTGAAAATGAGCCAATTAAGTGAGTATAAAATAATATCCGGAGCGTTTTACTTGAATGATCCGGAAGTTGCCGAACGGTTCGTGGGAATCGTCGCGGTCGGCAACGAAGCAGTCAGGGCGCTCATTGATTCACGAAATTCTCATGATAAAATTACAAGCGTATCCTAATTAGTCGTTCTGATTGACAGGTGGTGATCTTTATCTTTTGAAAGGTAGTCGATGAGCCTGAAGAAGCGAGATGCGAAGTGAACTGATGACCAGCGACCTGCCCGTGGGGCAGGGTGAACTTTCGCTTTTTCCTGAGACGCAGTGGTCTGTGGTGTTGGGAGCGGGGGGGCGGAACGGTCGGGGAGCATTGCATGAATTAGTCAGGGTATACTGGCGGCCGTTGTATTATTATGCGAGGAGGCAGGGGAGAAGTCACGAGGATGCCGCAGATGAGGTGCAGGGGTTTTTTGTCTATGTGAGCAATGTGGACAGTTTGCGGGATGTGGGTCGCGGGGTGGGGAGGTTCCGCATTTACCTGCTGGAGATATTTCGTTTATGGAGAGATAGTTATGGTGTGGCGCAGCATCGCTGGCGTGCGACGGAGGCGGCCCGCATGGTGCCGTGGGGGTCGGCCGAGGAACTGGCGCAGATTGCGGGGGAGTACGCGGAGTATCCGGACGATCTGATTTATGACCGCGAGTGGGCGGCGGGTCTGGTGCGGAGGGCCATGGATGTGCTGGGGGCGGAGTACCGGGCGCGGGGCCGTGGGCGCTGGTTCGACGCGCTGGCGGGGGCTTTGCCTGGCGGGGGCGGCATTGCGCCCTATGCCGAAGTGGCGGCGGCTCTGGGCACTACGGAGATTGCGGCGCGCAAGGCCGCCTTTGATCTGCGGAAGGCGTTTGCGCAGACCCTGCGCCGGGAGATCCGGGCCACCGTGTCAACCAATGACGAAGCCGAAGCAGAACTCCGGTACCTCGTCGATATTCTCCGCACACAGTGAAGCCGGAACGTCAGGCGCTGAAATCATCCTTATCCAGTCCTCGATGTGGAACCCACCAACCGATTCCTCCAACCGATTCGGGGGTCGATCCAGCGGACCGATCCGCCGATTTTTCAATCCCCACCCCCCACG
>CAZSDE010000409.1:2933-3959 GCA_964605435.1 uncultured Akkermansia sp. | reverse complement strand
GCGGCCATGGGTTCCTCGATGAGATAGACTTCGCGGGCACCGGCCTGGGTGGCGGATTCCTTGACCGCGCGTTTTTCGACCTCGGTGATGCCTGAGGGGACGGCGATGACGACGCGTGGGCGGGCCATGCGGCGGGAATTGTGGACTTTCTGGATGAAGTGCCGGAGCATGGCTTCGGTTACTTCGAAGTCGGCGATGACGCCGTCCTTGAGTGGGCGGATGGCGACGATGTTGCCCGGGGTGCGGCCGAGCATGCGTTTAGCGTCGTCGCCTACGGCGAGGACTTCGCTGGTGCCGCTTTTGACGGCGACGACCGAGGGTTCGCGGAGGACGATGCCGGTATCCTTGACGTAGACGAGGGTATTGGCGGTGCCGAGGTCGATGCCGATGTCATTGGAGAACCAGCCGAAGAGTTTTCCGAGGAGGGAAATCACGGGAGAGAGAAGGGTGAAAGGGGTGGAAAAGAGTGAGCAATGGTGAAAGGGAAGCCGATCCGGGGGGGACCGGATCCAATGATGGTGGGCGTACCGTGGGCCGGCGCTATCGGGTGGGCACAGCCGTTCAGGATGGCCGGAGTTTTCCCCTGGGGAATCCGGAACCTGTGTTTGTGCGTTCCCCGGAGAGCAGGGACAGACGCTCCGGTTGGATCGGTCGTTCGGAACACCAGACGGTCAAGGGGAAGATGAATATTCGCCATGGAATCCGGGCGGGTCTCATGGGCGGAAATGATTCCAGAAAGTGTTTTTAATTCTGGAAATCATAGGGAAAGCGAGGGTGGATCAGGCACCCAGTCCGTAGGCTTCTGCGATGATTTCGTCGTCTTCGAGTGAGAACGAGATGGTCATGGGACGGCAGCAGATTTCGCAGTCGTAGTCCCATGAGGTGGGGAGTTCGTGGGGTGCGGGCGGGTGGAGGGCGAAGGATTCGAAGCAGGAAGGGCAGGTTACTTCGACCATGTGGGGGGAGGTGTTTTGGTTATTCGAAGTCCGAGATGACGACGGAGCGGCGTTCGCGGGTTCCGAGGAT
>CAZSDE010000409.1:347-2923 GCA_964605435.1 uncultured Akkermansia sp. | reverse complement strand
GGGAGACAGGGGGGGGCTGGGGGGGGGGACGAATTTCTGGGGGGTCCCCCCCTGGGGGGGGGGGGGGGGGGGGGGGGGGGGGGGGGGGGGGGAGAAGGATTCGAAGCAGGAAGGGCAGGTAACTTCGACCATGGGTGAAGGGTGGGAGGGGGGGCGGTTATTCGAAGTCCGAGATGACGACGGAGCGGCGTTCGCGGGTTCCGAGGATGCGGGCCTGGCAGATGACGGCGGCGGGTGATTCGAGGAATCGGTACGAGGCGCAGTTCGGGCAGGTGTGGACCTTGGTGAGTACGATGGAGTCGCATCCTTCGCAGATTTTGTAATTATCCGGGTTGCGGATGATTTTGTCTGCTTGTCTGGCGCGCTCTTCGATGGAGTCGGAGGTTTGGGTCATTGGTTGGTCGAGGATGCATGGAAGATGGAGGTGAGGGGTTTGGAATGCAAGTTACGGGCGCTTGAAAATTGGTGAGGGGGGAAGGGGAGGCGGTTGCGCTGGGTGCGGAGGAATTCATTTTAGTGGATGGAGAAATCGCTGCCTGAGATAGTTTTTCTTGATGTTGCGGGGACGTTGTTGCGGTTGGTGCGACCGGTGGGTTACGTGTATGCGGAGGTGGCTGGGGAATATGGGTGGCGGCTGGAAGGGGAGGTGGTGGAGCGGGAGTTCCGGCGGGTGTGGGGAGGGATGGGGGAACCGGAGGAGGGGGGGGGGGGGGGTGAGGAGGTGGATGAGGGATGGTGGCGGGAGGTGGTGAGGCGGACGCTGGCGGGGTCGGGTGGGGGAGAAGTGCCTGAGGGGTTTCCGCTGGGAGAATGTTTCCGGAGGTTATGGGAATATTATGGGGAGCCTGGGGCGTGGGAATTGTTTGCGGATGTGGAGGCGGCGCTGGAACGGCTGGGAGCGCTGGTGCGGCTGGGGGTGATTTCGAACTTTGATGCGAGGCTGTGGCCGGTGCTGCGGGGTCATGGCTTGCTTGGGCGTTTTGAGGTGGTGGTGCATTCGAGTGCGGTCGGGGTGGTGAAGCCACGGGAGGGGATTTTCCGGGCGGCGTGCCGTGCGGCTGGGGTGGAGCCATGGGAAGCGCTGCATGTGGGGGACGATCCGGTGCGGGACTGGGCGGGGGCGCGGGCTGCTGGGATGAGGGTGTGGGAGTTGCGGCGGCCGGGGGCTGGGTTGCTTGCATTGGCCGCGGATGTGGAGTCAGGAAGGACTCGCGTTCTGCGGTGAACCGTGATGGGGTGAGTGCCTATGAAGACGATTTTGTTGTTCCTGCAGCTGAGCGTGGTGGCTGGCTGGGCGGGGCTTGCGGTTCCGGTGGTGCGGGAGCCTGGCTGGAAGCTGGAGCTGGTGGCGGCCGAGCCGGTGGTGCGGACGCCGGTGGGATTGGCTGTGGACCGTGCTGGGAATCTGTATGTGGTGGAGAATCACACGCATCAGGTGAAGCCTGGGTATGATGGGCCGTCGGCCGACCGGATTCTGATTTTCCGGAGAGGGGATGGGGGGCGTTGGGAGTCCTCGGTTTTTGCGGAGGGGTTCCGGAATGCGATGGTTTTGAAGTTTGATCCGGACGGGGTGCTGCATCTGACGCAGCGCGATCGGTTGCTGCGGCTGGAGGATCGGGATGGGGATGGTCGCTGTGATGAGCGGATTGAGCTGATGCGCTGGGAGACCGTTGGAGATTATCCTCACAATGGGCTGAGCGGACTGGCGTGGAGTGCGGATGGATGGATTTATGTGGGGAGCGGGGAGAATCTGCAGCAGCGGTATGTGGCGGTGGGGAAAGACGGGACGCGGATTGATTACACGCCTGGCGGGGCCAATGTGTTCCGGCTGCGGAGGGATGGGAGCGGGCTGGAAGTGGTGGCGACTGGGTTATGGAACGGGTTCGGGCTGGAGATCGACGGGGACGGGCGGCTGTTTGCGGTCGACAACGATCCTGACAGTTGTCCGCCGAATCGGTTGCTGCACATCGAGGCTGGGGCGGATTACGGGTTCAATATGGCGTATGGTCGGGCTGGGGTGCATCCGTTTCAGTGCTGGGACGGGGAGATTGCCGGGACGCGCGGCATGGTGGGCGGGACAGGGGAAGCGGCGACTGATCTGCTGGATCTGCGGAAGACCGGGCTGCGCCGGGAAGGTTTGCATCTGCTCGTGACCGCATGGGGTGACAATCAGCTGGAGCTGTACCGGGTGGGGTCGGGTGAGCGTGGCTTGCGGGTGCTGGAGAGCCGGGTGGTGGTGAAAGGGGATGCCGGGTTCCGGCCGGCTTGTCTGGCGGCGGCACCTGATGGCAGTGTTTTTGTGAGTGACTGGGCTGACCGGGAGTATCCGGTGCATGGGAAGGGTAGGATCTGGAGGTTGTCGGCGGAGGTGGCGTCTGTGGTTTCCGGGGCGGCGGCTGTGCTTGGTCCGGTGGCGGCGGTGGCAGACGGGTTGAGCCCGGTGGAGCGTCGGCTGGTGGCGATGCGGCGAGGGAAGGAATCGGTGGATGCGGGAGTGGTGAAGGAAGCGATGGCGGGAGGTGAAGCGGCGGCGGTGCGGGTGATGGCGATGCAGTCGCTGGCGCGCCCGCGGGACC
>CAZSDE010000409.1:0-337 GCA_964605435.1 uncultured Akkermansia sp. | reverse complement strand
ACAGCGCTGCATTTGGCCATGATTGTGGCCGGCGAGCGTCGGCTGCGGGAATTGCGTGGGGATGTTGAGCAGGCGCTTGGGCGGACGGGAGGAAACCGCGACTTGTTCCGGACTGCGGTGGCCTCGCTGGAGATGATGGGGAAAGCGCCCGGGGAGAATCCCGAGGGACAGGTGGAAGGCATGCTGGTGCGGCTGGCGGGCGAGGCGGGTCAGGCGGCGGCGGTGCGGGTGATGGCGATGCAGTCGCTGGCGCGCCCGCGGGACCATGTCCGGGAGCTGCTGGGATGGCTGCGGGATGGCGACGGAGCGGTGGCGGCGGGGGCGGCGGCCGCCCTTG
>CAZSDE010000408.1:0-3975 GCA_964605435.1 uncultured Akkermansia sp. | reverse complement strand
GGGGGCGGCAGGGGCTCCCGGGCTGGGGATCGTGAGCGAAGCTGCGCTCGGGGCTGCTGGTTTCTGTGTTTCCGGGAAGAGGGAAGCTGCTTTCGTTTTGCCGGTGGCCGGATCGCGCCGGGATTCGGCGATCAGTTCTCCACGGGTCTGCTTCCGGAGTTTTTCCGCTTCCTCCGCGAGGGCGACGCGGCCCGCTCCGCCGGTCTCCGGGGGGGCCGGGAGGGTGTGGGGTCCGGACCAGAAGGAGACCAGCCTGATGCTGTGAGCGACCGGTACGATTCAGCACTGCGTGCTGCAAGGGGAACCGGTTGGGGTTACCATGCGACCGTGGAGTCCTTGACGGCGACCTCGGTTACGGTTTCCGGGAATTTTTCGCGCATGGCGGCGGCGAGGGCGGCGCTGCGGTCCGGTTCGCCGTGGACGAGCCAGACGTGGCTGCGGCTGCCGGTGGTACGGGAGAACCAGTCGAGCAATTCGCTGTGGTCGGCGTGACCGGAGAGGGAGTCGAGGATTTCGATGGAGGCGCGGACGCGGTGGGGTTCGCCGAAGATATTGACTTCGCGGTGACCGCTGCGGAGTTTCCAGCCGAGGGTATGTTCGGCGCAGTAGCCGACGAAGAGGACGGTGGTGGCGGGGTCGGCGACGTTGTTCTTGAGGTGGTGGAGGACGCGGCCGGCTTCGCACATGCCCGAGGCGGCGATGATGATGAACGGGCCTTCGAGTCCGTTGAGGCGTTTGGAATCCCTCGCCTGGCGGACCATGGTGAGGCTATCGAAGCCGAAGGGGTTGCCTTTCTCGAAGAGTTTCTCGTAGATGTCGGCGTTGAAGCATTCCGGGTGGAGTCGGAAGACTTCGGTGGCGCTGATGGCGAGCGGGCTGTCGACGTAGACGGGAACGTCTGGAATGCGGTTTTCGCTGAAGAGTTCGTGAAGCACGACGAGGAGCTGCTGGGTGCGTTCGACTGCGAAGGCCGGGATGATGACCTTCCCGTGTTTCTGGAGGGCCTCGTTGAGGATGCGGCAGAGGGATTCCCGGGTATCGGTATTTGGTTCGTGTTCGCGGCCGCCGTAGGTGCTTTCCATGATGATGGCGTCGATGTTTTCCGCGTATTCCGGGTCGCGCAGGATGTCATTGGTGCCGCGGCCGATGTCGCCCGAGAAGAGGAGGCGGCGTTTGAGGCCGGTGGAGAATTCGTGGAGGTCGAGAATGACCTGGGCGGAGCCGAGGATATGGCCGGCGTCGATGAAAGTGACGGTGACTCCGTCGGCGACCATCATGGGTCGGTGGTAATCGAAGGTGACGAACTGCCGGAGGCATTTTTCGGCGTCGATTTCCGTGTAGAGAGGGTGAAAGGCCGGGAGGCCCTTGCGTTCGCGTTTCCGGTTGGCGTAGGCGAGGTCGGATTCCTGGATGCGGTCGGAATCCGCGAGCATGATCTGGCAGAGGTCGCGGGTGGCCGGGGTGGCGAAGATGTTGCCGCGGTAGCCCCGGCGGGTAAGGTGAGGGAGGTTGCCCGAGTGGTCGATGTGGGCGTGGCTGAGGATGACGGCGTCGAGCTGGGATGGTTCGAAGGCGAAGTGCTTGTTGATGTCGTAGGCTTCTTCGCGGTGGCCCTGGTAGAGTCCGCAGTCGAGGAGGATGCGTTTTCCGTTGATTTCGAGGAGGTGGCGGGATCCGGTGGTGGTGCCGGCGGCGCCGTAGAAGGAGATGTTCATGGAGGTGGGGGGGCCTTGGGTTGCGGTGACTGGGGAATGCCTAACCTAGGGGTCAAGGAACGCCGCTGCAAGGAGGTCGCGATGCCCCGGATTTCCGGAACTTGCGGTAACGCCCGGGGCTGCGGCAGGATGGTCGGATGATCCTGAGAATGCTGATTTTGCTTTGGGCCGGGGTGGTGGTGCTGCCGGCGGAGGAATCGTTTCTGGGCGGGCTGGTGACGGCGGCCGAGCGACGGCTTGAGGCAGAGATTCCCGACCGGGCGGCGTGGGAAGCGAAGCGGGATGGGTACCGGGAGCAGCTGCGGGAAATGCTGGGGCTGAGTCCCGAGCCTCCGCGGGGGGATCTGCGGGTGGTGGTGACCGGGACGGTGGCGGCCGACCGTGTTGTGGTGGAAAAGCTGCACTTTCAGCTTCTGCCCGGCCTGTATGTGACGGCCAATTACTACCGACCTCCGGGGGAGGGCGGGGAGCGTCGGCCGACGATCCTGTATTTCAGTGGTCATGGACCCACGTATGGCAAGGACGGTCACAGCTGCGGGAACAAGGTGTCGTATCAGCATCATGGGATCTGGTTTGCGCGGCATGGGTACAACTGTCTGATTCTTGACACCGTGCAGTGGGGCGAGATCCTCGGGGAGCATCATGGGACGTACCGGCTGGGGCGCTGGTGGTGGGTGAGCAGGGGGTACACGCCAGCCGGGCTGGAGACGTGGGCAGGGGTGCGGGCTCTCGACTATCTCGTGAGCCGGTCCGATGTCGATGCGGAGAAGCTGGGGGTGACGGGGCGCAGCGGGGGCGGGGCGTACAGCTGGTTTCTGGCGGCGCTGGACGAGCGGGTGAGGGTGGCGGCTCCCACGGCGGGGATCACGTCGCTGCGGGATCATGTGATGGGAGGGGTCATCGAGGGGCATTGCGACTGCATGTTCATGGTGAACGTGCATGGCTGGGACTTTGACCGGGTGGCGGCGCTGGTGGCTCCGCGGCCTCTGCTGATTGCGAACACCGACAAGGACAGCATTTTTCCGCTGGGCGGGGTGCTGCGGGTGCACGCTGCCACGCGGAGGATTTATGGATTGCTGGGGGCCGACGACAATCTGGGGCTGCAGGTTGCCGAGGGACCGCACAAGGACATGCAGCCGCTGCATGTGGGGGCGTTTCACTGGTTCGAGCGGTTTCTGCGCGGGCGCGGGCTCATGGACATGATCCGGGAGCCGGCCGAGCCTGCGTTTGCGCCCGACGAGCTGCGGGTTTTCGCGGAGATTCCGAAGGACGAGATCAATACGAGGGCCGACGAGGTTTTTGTGCCTGCGGTGCAGCCGGAGGTGCCGCGGAATGCGGAGGAATGGGTGACGTTGCGCGATGGTCTGCGGCGGCGGCTCTTTTCGTCCGTGCTGCCCGGGGCCGTGCTGAAGTCCGGGCGGACGGAATTTCCGCTGTATGGAGATGGCGTGAAGGAATGGCCGCATGGGATCCGGCGGTATCTGCTGGCCGGGATGCCTCCCGATGTGCTGCGGACTTCGTTCGAGGTCACGCGGCTGGCGGCGGCGGGTCCTGCGGTGGAAGCAGCGGAAGGCGATGCGGCCGTGCGTCTGCTGTATGCGTCTCTCGTGCTGCCGCCGGTGGCCGGGCGGGAACTTCATCTGCGCGGCCTGCCGTCATCGCACCGCAGCGGTCCCTTCTACCCTGGAATCATGAAATTCATGGACATCCCGCAGGCCGTGGCCCTTGCTGCCGAGCGGGGCAAGGTTGTCCTGACAGGACGGCCTGATGATTGGCAATGGGCGGTGGCTGCTGCCGAGGCCGGAGGATTTGCCGGGAACCTCGTCATCCGTCCGGCGCTGGAAGTCGTGAGTCTGCACCGGGTGTGGGACGCTGCGCCGCACAGTGCCTTCACGGGGTTGCTGGCGCACCGTGGCGAATGGTTTCTGGCCTTCCGGGAAGGGTCGTCGCATGTGCCTGGAACCGATGGTGTGATCCGGGTGCTGGTGTCGCGCGATGGACTGGCATGGGAATCCGCGGCGGTGCTTGGTCTGGATGGGGTGGATCTGCGCGATCCCAAGCTATCGCTCGCGCCGGATGGTCGGATGCTGCTGAGCATGGGAGGGTCGGTCTACGATGGGCAGAATGAGGCTGGCGCGCAGAGGAAACTGGCGGATGCCGTGTCGCGGTCGTCCTTCTCTGCTGATGGCAGGACGTGGACGCCGCCGCTGCCGTCCTGTGAACCAGGGCAATGGCTGTGGCGGTCGACTACCCATGAGGG
>CAZSDE010000407.1:0-3979 GCA_964605435.1 uncultured Akkermansia sp. | reverse complement strand
GCCGCGCTACCAGCCCGGGTTTTTCAACCGGCTCTTAGCCCGGCGGGTGGGCGTCGAGGATGCCTTGGAGGTGGCGGGCGAGTTGTTCCCGCTGTCGGGTTTGGCATTCCCAGATGACGGCCGGGTGCCAGCCCGCCTTGCGGAGGGCGGCCATGTGGCGTTTGTCGCGGGCGGTATTGGCGGCGAATTTGCCCTGCCAGAAGTCGTGGTTTCCGGTGGGTGTGGATGCGAGGGAGCAGTTGCGGTGGCGGTGCCAGAAGCAGGCGTGGACGAAAATGGCGAGGCGGCGTGGGCCGAGGGAGACGTCGGGTTTCCCGGGGAGGTCGCGGCGGTGGAGGCGGTAGCGCAGGCCCATGGCGGTGAGGGCGCGGCGCACGGCGAGTTCCGGGGCGGTGTCCGTGCTGCGGATGCGGGCCATGTTGGCCGACCGCTGGGCCGGGGAGAGGCGGTCGCGCGAGGTGCGGGGAGCCTCAGGCGTCGGCGGTTCCGGCTTTTCTGCGGCTGTTGCCATGGAATCGCTTGAGCAGTTCGGCGCGGAGGGCGTCGATGCCGGAGCCTTCGAGTGCCGAGACCGGGAGGACCTTGATGCGGGGGAAGCGGGCCTTGATGGCGGCGAGGTTTTCCCTGGCTTCCGGCAGGTCCGATTTATTGGCGAGGATGAGCCATGGGCGTTTGGCGAGGTGCTCGTCGTAGAGGGAGATTTCCTTTCTGAGGATGGTGAGGTCGCTGCAGGGGTCGCGGGCTTCGCTGCCGGCGGCATCGACCACGAAGAGGAGGAGGGAGCAGCGGAGGAGGTGGCGGAGGAATTCGTGACCGAGGCCGACGTTTTCGTGTGCTCCTTCGATGAGGCCGGGGATATCGGCGACGATGACGCGGCGGTACTCCGGGAATTCGACGACACCGACCATGGGGTGGAGGGTGGTGAAGGGGTAGGCGGCGACCTTCGGGCGGGCGGCGCTCAGTCTGGTGAGGAGAGAACTTTTGCCGGCGTTGGGGAAGCCGACGAAGCCGGCGTCGGCGATCTGGCGGAGTTCGAGGTAGAAGTGGCCGCCTTCGCCGGGGGTACCTTCGGTGAACTCGTAGGGGACGCGGTGGGTGGGTGTTTTGAAGTGGTCGTTGCCTTTGCCGCCGCGGCCGCCGCGGCAGAGGGTGAATTCCTGACCGATTTCGGTGAGGTCGGCAACGAGTTCGAGTTCTCCGCCGGCGTCGATGCGTTCCTTGAGGGAGCGTCGCACCTGGGAGGATTCGTCGTCGTCGTCATCGTCATCGGCGAGGAAGTCGACGGGGGTTTCTGCTGGGCTGGGGTCGGTCGAGCGGTCGCGGTAGACCAGGGTGCCCTGGGGTACGGGAACAACGAGGTCGCGTCCGCTGCGTCCGGTGCGGAGGCGGTACGCGCCCTTGGCTCCGTGTTCGGCTTTGAGGTTTGGGTTGTAGAAGAATTGGCGGAGATTGTCGGTATGGGGATCGACTTTGAGGATGATGTCGCCGCCTTTGCCGCCGTCGCCGCCGTCCGGGCCGCCGCGGGGGATGAATTTCTCGCGGCGGAAGCTGACCGCTCCGTCGCCGCCGTCGCCGGCCTGGGCGAGGATGCGGATGTGATCGATGAACATGGGCGGTGGGGAAGCGGGGCAGACTGTTCAGGCGGCCTTGGGACCTCGGGCGAGGGCGACGAGGCGTTTCACGGTGTAGGTGAGGGGAGAGAAGACGAGTTCGACCGTGTGTGCGAAGGCTTTGAGGATGGGGCGGAAGATGGCGAGGATGGGATTGATGAGGCGACGGACGCCGCGGTTATTGGAATAGAGGAAGGCGAGGAAGGTGATGATGAGGATGCCGATGAATTTCTGCCATGATTCCACATGGAGTTTTTCGCCTGGGTGGAGCAGGGGCCATGCCTCTTCGGTGAGGAGGATGCAGCCGACGTAGCCGATGAGGATGAAGGCGGTTGGTTCGAGGATGGGGAAGCGCTGGAGGAGTTTGACCGCGTGGGGGGCGATGAACTGGAGGGCGAGGATGGCGAAGCCGACGCCGGCGTAGATGGGCCACATGATGAGGGATCCGTCCGGGCGTTTTTCGCTGAGGCCGACGGCGGCGATGACATTGTCGATGCTGAGGCTGAGGTCCATGAGGCCGATCTGGATGAGGACGGCGGTCAGGCTGACGGTGGCGGCGGCTGCCTTGACGGCGGTGGACGGGCCGTGGTCTGCGGTGGTGGTGGTTTCGTGTGATTCGTGGCTTTCGGTGAGGTGGGAAGCCATGAGGTATATGAGGTAACCTGCGCCGAGCCAGCGGACCCATGTATTGCTGATGAGCCATGTGGCTGCGAGGAGGGCGAGGACGCGGAAGAGGTAGGCTCCGGCCATGCCGAGGCGGATGGCTTTCTTTTGTTCCTGGGGCGGGAGGTTGCGGGCGAGTGCGGCGATGCCGAGCACATTATCCACGGAGAGGAGGCCTTCGATGAGGACGAGGCTGGCGATGACTGCGAGGCCGTCGAGGATTTCCTGGTGTGTCATGGGAAAAGGAATGCCGCTGGGAGGCGGCCGGAAGGAACGTCACCATGCGCCGCGCGTCTGCGGGCCGCCAGTGATAAAATCGGCGGAGTTTTGGAGGATTGGGGATTCAGGGGCCGCCGAACTGCTCGCGGTAAAGGGTGTGGAACGTATTCTCGCCGGTGACGGGGGCGGATTCATTGACGAGGCTGGGCTGGACGGAGTTCCACCATTGTTCGTAATCGGCGGCGAGGCGGGCGACGGTAGCGGGGTGCTGGGTGGCGAGATCGTGTGCTTCCGCCGGGTCGTTCTGGAGGTCGTAGAGTTGCCATGCGGGGGATTGCTGGGAGGGACGGATGATTTTCCAGCGGGAGTCGCGGATGGCGCAGGTGGAGAATTTGGCGTCGGTGGCTCCGTTTCGTTTCCAGCGGCCCACGTGGGTGACGAGGGTGCGGTCGGGCCATGGGGCTGAGGGGTTCTGCAGAAGAGGGACGAGGGAGCGGCCTTCGATCTGGGTCTTGGCTTGCGTGGAGAGGGAGGCTCCGCAGATTTCCGCGAGGGGGGGGAGGACATCGATGTGGGCGGCGGGGGCGGAGACGGTCTGGGGACGGATGGTGCCGGGCCAGCGCCAGAATGCAGCGGCGCGGATGCCGCCCTGCCATGGGGATCCTTTGGAGCCGCGGAGGCCGGCGTGGTGAGTTTTGAGCCCGGCTGTTCCGCCGTTGTCCGTGACGAAGAAGATCAGGGTATCGCGTTCGCGGCCGCTGGAGGCGAGCCATGCGAGGAGGCGTCCGACGTTATCGTCGACGTTGGCGATCATGCCGAAGAATTTCGCGGTCTGCGGGGGGACCTTGCCGTGGTATCGGGCTTCGTCTTCCGGGCGGACGTGAAGAGGGGCGTGGGGGGCGTTGGTGGCGATGTGGGCGAAGAACGGCTGGCTGCGCGGGAGGGCATCCATCCATGCGATCGCTTTGGCGAAGAAGACATCGGTGCAGTAGCCGGTGGTGCGGACGAAGGTGCCGTTATGGAGGATGGTGGGGCTGAAGTAGGAATTGCCGGGGGCATCGCCGCAGGATCCCGGGTAGGATTGACCGATCCCGCCGGCTCCGTGGATGAACATTTCCGTGTAGCCGCGTTTGGTGGGCCAGTAATCCGGCTGGTCGCCGAGGTGCCACTTTCCGAAGATGCCGGTCGTGTAGCCCGAAGCCTTGAGGATGTCGGCGAGCGTGATGGCGTCCGGGGCGAGCCGTTCGCGTTCTTCGATGGTGTGGGTAATGCCGCTGCGGAATTCGTGGCGGCCCGTGAGGAGAGCGGCGCGGGTGGGGGCGGAGGTGGGGCTGACCTGGAAATCGGAGAAGCGGGTGCCTTCGTGGTGAAGGCGGTCGAGGTTCGGAGTTTTGAGGATGGGGTTGCCGTGGCAGGAGAAGTCTGGCCAGCCCTGATCGTCGGTGATGATGAGGATGACGTTGGGGCGTCGGCCGGCGAGGGGCGGA